>JAJYDZ010000053.1 GCA_021790415.1 Thermoplasmata archaeon
TTTGTTTTGCAATTTCATTTTCCGTATTTGGAGATCCTAGGACTCTAGTTTATTTTGTTTTGATACTTTTAGGGATAGCTGTTGGACTCATTCTTACTAACAGGAGAATGCTGTTAGGATTTGCTAAATTCTCATCCGCGACCTTTTTAATAGTGCTACCCATGTTTGCAATTATGTATATTATGACGAGTTTCACTACCGGATTTGTTGCGAATGCCGGAAGAGTTGGAGATTTTGGGACAATTGCATTCTTTTCCTCTGCTACACAACCAATGTTCATATGGGATTTCCTTGCAAACTGGTGGTCAGGTTTCGTTTCTGCCCCCCCTTCAATAATATATGTTCAGCACAGTATTGTAAACAGTCTTCCCACTTTATACGCCGGGAACGCAATTCTAGTTTACGTTCCCTCCTCTGAGAATGTAATTTGGACCTTTTCGCTTGGGATTCTTTCTGTTTTTGCTATCCTTTCTCTTTTGCTCTATAAAAAAGACTATAAGAATTCTAATTTAGTACTCCTATACTTTCCATTTTTCATTATATTTGCCCTAACCCTCGGCACGAATTTAGATTTTAGGCCGTTCGTGGAATTAGTTGCATTTTTATCTACTATTCCGATTGTCGGGTCTTTATGGGCTGTCACTGTTTCGACTCCGCAATGGATTGATCAGTACATCTCATCGTTTCTCATTATATTTGCTTCATATTCTATTCTTCGTATAACACAAGTCTTAGATGAAAGTCCGTCACACCAAAAACACATAGGATTTAGATTTAACCTAAATAAACTGAGAACATATAAGAAATACATATTGGTTTTTGCAGTACTATTCCTTTTCCTGTTCGCAAACTGGCAGATTTTTGAGCAGAATTATGCTCTAGGGCAGGAATTGCCGAACAATCTCACAGGAAATCAGGTTTCTTCCACCCCTCCAATAGTTCCTGTAAATCCCCCCGCTGGATGGTTAAATGCCTATAACTCTTTGTATGACCCTAATAATCTTTCATACGCAGTATACACTAACGATGGTGGACTCATTCCTTTGACATGGGATAATGGTTCCAATTCATTCACCATGCCCGGGATACAACCTAACCCAACCTTTTATAATGTACTGAATCAGATCATTAAGCATAACATGTCATATCTGATTCCTTCGTTGATGTACAACTTCGGGGTGAAATATGTGTTTTTTGACAAGTCTCAGCTACACCCAAATTGGAATCTCTACCATGCTTTCGTCACTTCAGGGATTGTTGTTTTATCAAATACTAATAACTTTACCATTTTTGAAGATAAAAACGCTTCAGAGATTGAACCTTCAAATTTTTCAATAAGTTGCAATGCATCTGCTTTAGGTGATGTTCAACTTTTAAACCTATTTAATTCGAATCAAATGTTTCCAATTCTAACAGGTAATAACAATTCCAGCATCGCATTCACCAACCAATATAATAATTTAAGATATAGAGAAGGATTATTTTATTCTTCAAGTAAATTGTCAACGGTTCTCCCTGCTCTTAAAATCGGGAGTTTTAATGGAACATACTCAGGGAGTTCCAACTCTGCCAGTTTCAGCATCGGAAATGAATGGAACATTACACGATTCAATGGTGCATATTATGTTAACTATATAGTAAATAATGGAGTACTTAAAGTGCAAAAATATGACAATGGTACAGAAAATTCACCAAACTCAGTGTTTAACATATATTACAAGAATTCAAGTATTCCAATACCAAAAGGTGATTCTGTGAATTTGAATTATAACTTTACTTATTCAACCTCCCATTCTAATGGAACAATAGGTTTCTATATGCAAGGTGAAAATTACACGAATAATATACAAAATTATCGGGATATTCAAATTGGTACTACCAACAATACTGTAAACGGTACGTTTTCTTTATCTCCAGGACAAACAACATTTGGTTTTGGTTGGGCGTTGAATAAATACAACGGATTATTCGTTTTAAGGAACTTGAACATATCATACAGCTTTCTTAAAAATGGTATGACCTATGCAAATTCTCTTTCACAAAGCTTCAGTGCTATCCCTAACACAAACTACACGGTTATTTATTTTGCTGCAAACAATAGTTTGCATATTCACACAATGACTCAGTATTTTAAATCTTACCCTAACAGCACGCTTAAAATTACAATTTCTGGATTTAAATACATATCGTCAATTGTAGTCTTTCCCACCCAATTTGCTTCCAACACACTAATACGCATTTTAGATCTTAAAGCCACTAATTATGGTTCGTATATTGAAGGTACTGTAAACTATTCTCACGCCTACGTTTCCTTATCATATAATTCAGTGTACAAATGGTCAATTAGTAAAAATATAAAATTAATAGGTATCAATTCTTTGGGACAAGAAATTTTCTCTCTGACTTCACCGGGTAAAATAACCTTTAGTATCAGAGGATGGGAATACCACAATATTGTAGATTGGACTACAGTAATAATTGAAGATATGATTTTACCTTTATTCCTATTTACAGAAACTGGAAGTTATATTAAATTTTTAATAATGTCCAAAAGGGATAAGGAGGTGTGGAGTTTTGGAAAAAAACCATAATACTATGAGACAATTAGACTTTGTTTTCGCCTTGAATGGCATTCCCATCATGGGCTCAGGAGGTACTAGAATTTTAAATTCGTTGATAACTGAATTAAAAAATCTTAGTTACAGTGTAGGTGTGCTCATTGTAAAGAGGGATCCTTGGCTAAAATTTCTTGAACGCAACAAAAGCATTCCAAGAAGTAAAACCCTATTATCATTTCTAAAGCTTAATGATACAAGGTTTGGATATCACTTTTTAAACCCGATAATGAAGAAAATGATGAGGAGCCCAAATGATGGTAGACTCAATCCTGATGTTTTTCTTTTTTCTAAAACGCAATTATCAAGTTTTTCAATCAAATATCTTATAGCTACGAATTTTGTAAACGGATCTGAGATTCTTGGAATAGAAACAAAAGCGATCAAAATTTTATTCTCTCAAATCGATGAAACTGATGCAAATTACGCAGGAAGTTATGTAAATATAGCAAGAGAAGTTTATTCCAAATTTAATTTTAGATTATTCTTAAACGAAGAAATGCTCAAAAAATTTCCAAACTCTCTCAAAACATTCGTTGGGATAGACCATTCAATTTTCAGAGTTATTACTCATATTGAAGAAAGAGATCCTAAAAAAATTATTTTTATATTGCGTCCTGGAAAGCAAAAAGATCCTGATACAGCAATAAAATCAATGCATAAAATTCGATCCTTAGATGAAAATATAGAGATTTCGGCTTATGGAACACTTGATCCAAATTTAGTTCCTAATTTCGTCAAATACCACTATAAACCAACTAATTATGATATTTGCAGATTGCTAAACAGCAGTTCAATTTTTATCTTAACTTCCACTGTAGAAGGTATGCCACTCCCACCATTAGAAGCAATGGCTTGTGGCTGTGCAGTTATCTCTACTGAATGCATCGGTATAAGAGAATATATTAAGAGTGGAACAAATGGGTTATTAATTCCTGTTGGAGAACCAGGCGAAATTGCAAACGAGGTGATTTCGTTGATTCAAAGTATTGAAACACGTGTAATATTAGCAAAAAATGGTGAGATAACTGCTAGAGAATACAATTATAAATCTATGGCTCGTAATTTCGCCAAAACCATTAAAATATTTGAAGAGTTATTAGGTACTTAAGCATAGATAAACGATGGTAATTTAAATGAACATTATTGAAAAGTTGCACACAATTGGTTTTCTTAATACTGTAAGAAATGCGTTCAATTTTTATTCAGGTAAAATATTTAGAAAAATGTTTCATAGAAGACTAACACCAACTTTATTTGATATGTCAAACATTTTTGAAAGTTTATTTTTCTTTGATGAAGAAAAATTCATAGCTGAATTGTGCGAACTTAATCAAACATCCTTACTTAAGATAAAAGATGAATTTATGGAAATTTATGATTATCTGTCTCGGAAGAGATTTGAGGTTAAATTAACATATCCGGACGATTTTGATACAGAACTTGGCACCCTTTTTACTCTTTATAGCTTTATTAGGGTTTTCCAACCTGAACAAGTAGTGGAAACAGGAGTAGCAAATGGTCAGTCATCATTTGCTATATTAAAAGCAATGGAACTAAACAATAAAGGTAAACTTATTAGTATAGACATTTCAACTAAAGTTGGCAATCTTATAGACAATGAACTCAAGTCAAGGTGGGAATTAAAAGTTTTAAGACACGGAACAAGAAAAGAATTCCAATCTTATATAGATGATCTAGAAAAAATTGATTTATTTTACCACGACAGTAATCATTCTTACAAATGGCAGTCTTTGGAATATCACTCATCATTTCAGAAACTTAATTCTCGCGGTATATTATTTAGTGATGATGTTGATCTAAGTTATGCTTTTATAGATTTTGTAAAGCAACATAGTGAAAAACGTAGTTACCTTCTGTTAAACAAAAAAACAATGATGGGTTTAATTGTTAAATAAATATATTTATTATACACTTTATGAGAGAACGTGAAGATGGTTTTGAATAAGTCATTGAATGTTCATTTTACATCTTGGAATGAGTAAAAAAAGTCATAAAGATACCCGATATTCCTTCCTGTTTTGACCTTATATTTCATTGCTTCTTCTTGGTTTAATCAGAATTTAAGTAAATATCGCTATAACCGTATAATTTCATCGCGTGGAAATTTTATGCAAAGCATCCGCACAAGAATTTTACCCTCTCCATTCTTGTGGTTGTTACCAGTACATGGGAGAAAAGAAACATCCTCTTCATAACAGCCTAGAGGAATTCTACCATTGATCTCTTTCCTGATATCCTCAGATTCCTTCTTATGTATTCTATTGGCAGTTTGTGATTACTCACACTTCTGTCCATTGTTCCGTTGTATCCTTTGGGATCATTACCAAATTATAACTAGTCCTTGTAAACTGTTAGTCCATGTTTAGAGAGATCAATGACGTTATCTTGATCCTTTTCCGTGGTGATAGCATAGATCTTATGGCAGGAAGAGGCTTATTGTCATCCACGTTGATGCGTCACTTATATACAAAATGCGTCTTGTTGTTTTTCTTAGCGAGTGATTCGTCCTCGGATCTCACTGTTTCTCCTTTATTGCATGATTCATCATGCTTTCCATGTACAAGATCAGAGGTGATTAATGTCGCATCCTGTGAAGATCTTTTTTCACCCTGATCCATTTTGATTCAACCTGCAAAAGGGTTTTTTCCTTACTCCTCGGTTTCTTCCAATTTTTGAGAGTCTTTCACCGAATATCCATATGGTTGTGACACTAGGCAAATGATCACAATAACCTAGGAAGTTCATAAAAGTTATGCTGTCCATGATCATTGTTTCTACCTGTTCGTCAACCATGTTGAGCATACTTTGAAAAAAATACTTTCAACATTGTTTTTACAAGTGTATTTGGCCTTCCTCTTTATCGGTGTCATTATAATACAAATACTTCAAAAACATTGAAGGACAATTCTAGTGTAAGGCAACCTTTTATGAAAGCAAGCCGTTTATAGAAGCCATCCCCTTTGTATTTCTCCCTCAATGCAACGTCAAACAGGTCACTCATACAGAAAAAAGCGAGTTCCAAGAATAGATATCATGGTTCAGATGGAAGAAGTTATTCAGAAGTCCTCTGCATTTATACATGGTTTATTGCAAGTACATTAACATTTCATTCGCCCTTTTTTCATAACTATATTTCAAATGACAGACGTTATATGCATTTTTAGCCAGTTTTTCTGTGTTTATATCACCAATTAATATACCTTTTATAATTCTTTTAGCCTCTTCAATGTCATTATAAGTAAGAATTTCCTCATTTTCTGAAAAAAAAGATAATATATCTTCAGCACGATCTGTTAAGAGAACTCCCCCACTTCCAGTGACCTCAAAAGTTCTCATGTTTGGTCCATAATTTATATTTTGATGCATATTTAACACAATTGAATATTTTTTGAGAAATTCAACATATTGTTTCCCGAATAATCCATTATTTATAAGGTTTTTAGAGATGCCGGGTGGCCAATATTTTCCAGCTACATCAATTGGTATGCCAGCGTGTATTAACGATTTAATGAAACGATACCTCTTTGGAGAATAAGTACCTATAAATATTACCCTGTTCACATTTTTCCTCTCAACAAAATTGTTGTCATGAAAACTTGGATCACAACCAAATACTATCCTCTCTACTTTATTTACACCTATCGATTCGTAAGTTTTTATAGCGTTGGCAGAATATGTGAAGACAATATCATAAAGAGGAGCGATGTGTCTAACCAGTGCAGAAAAAAAACGAGGATCATCTGGATTCCATAAAGCAGTTTTCACACCAATTTCCCGCCCAAGTTTTTTTATTGTTGTTGGGAAAAGGGTTTCCCCCTTTATCGATAATACTAAATCAGGGCTGTATGAAGATATTTCTTTAAAGTATATTTCATTCAGCTTATTTAACCATAAAGGTGAGGATATATTCCTGAATATATATGATCTAGATGAAAGCATTCTGATGATTTCTCGGTAATTTTTTCCAAGGATATTTTTAAAACCAATAAACTTTACTTCATGTCCACATTTTTCAAATGCTCTGGATATAAAATATTCCAAATTATAGTTCTGATTACTACCTACAATTACTATTTTTTGCTTCATATTGAATCCTTAAACCTAGAATCACGTTTTGCAAACTCGATGAAAGTTGAGATCCATAATTCTTTGGTTCCAATATCATACCTTTTACCAACAAGCAAGGAGGCGAGCAATTCTTCATCTTTACAAATTATATTAAAAGCCTCAGCAAGTTGATATTCTCCATTTTTTCCAGGTTTAATCATTTTTAACACGTCAAAAATTTTCCAATCTAAAACATAAGCCCCAGTTGCACCTAAATCGCTTGGTGCTTGGCTAATATCTGGTTTCTCTACAATGTTTTTGATCTTCATGACATCGAAATAAGGTTCTGTATCAACAATGCCGTAATCGCTGATTTTTTTTCTTGGAACTTTCTCCACCGATATGCAGGGTTTGTTATATTTATAATAAACATCCATAAGGTATGATGTGGAAGTTTTTTCAGGTGATTCGTATATCGTATCCCCCAGAAGAACAACAAAAGGCTCATCTGATGCAAAACCTTCTGCATACCTGACTGCATCTGCTAAGCCCTTTTGTTCTTTCTGTCTAACAAAGAAAATACTAGGGAAATCTGAAATTCGATATGAGTCCATCACATCATCCAAAGGATGGCGATCAAAATAGTTAATTATCGCATCCTTCCCATAACCGACTATAATAAGAATTTCATCTAAACCAGAATTAACTGCTTCTTGTACAACATAGTGAATTACTGGCTTATCTAAAATAGGAAGCATCTCCTTAGGTTGAGCCCTAGTTAGAGGATAGAACCTCTTTCCCATCCCTGCGGCAGGTATTACCGCTTTTCTTATTCTATCCATAACCCAATACCTCTGTAATTTTTAATGCTGTTTTTGTCAAGTATTCTCTTCAAGTCAAAAACGGGTTTTGAAATATCCATAGTTTCAAGTGATCTGAACTCATCCCATTCTCCTGCTATAACTATTACATCTGACGCTTTTACACATTCAATTATACTTTTACAAATTTTGACGTTTAAGTTGATTTTTTTTACACTTGGATCAAATACTGATACTTCATATCCCATCTGTACAAGAGTCTTGACGACTTCAATTGCTTTACTTTCTCTTATATCATCAGTATTATCTTTAAAGGCAATCCCAAGAACGCCTATTTTTTTTCCTTTAAAATTATTATTAGCTTCTATAAGGTTTATTGCATGAGCCACTCTAGTTTGATTAACTTCCATAACTGCTTCAATAAGTGTCATATGAACACCATTATCCTGAGCGAAACCATACAAGGCTTCGGTGTCTTTCGGAAAACAAGACCCTCCATAACCAATTCCAGCTTTTAAGAATAATGGGGCAATACGCTTATCATATCCCATCCCTTTTGCAATAACATCTACATCTGCTCCTGGGATTCTTTCACAAAGATTTGCAATTTCGTTTATGAATGATATCTTCATTGCAAGGAAAGAATTAGAAGCATATTTAATAAGTTCTGCGTTTTCATTGGTTGTTCTAATAATAGGGGATTCTGTAAATGACCATATTTTTTCTACGAGTAAGGTATTAGACCCCCCTATTACGATCCTATCTGGTTTTTCAGTGTCCGATATTGCAGATCCTTCTCTTGTAAATTCAGGATTTGAAAGAACATTCATTTTTGTTTCATTGATGATTCTTTTTGCAGTTCCAGGTACCACAGTGCTTTTAATAATCACAGTACAGTTTGGATTCACATTTTTCAAATTTCTACAACTTTTTTCTACGAAAGATGTATCAATTCGGCCATTTTTGGTTGGTGTTGGAGTACAAATAAATACTGCTTCCCTATCTATTAGAGATCTGTAGTCAGTT
>JAJYDZ010000054.1 GCA_021790415.1 Thermoplasmata archaeon
TCTATCCAGATCATCGACTGTAACATTATTTTCTAGTGCAAACGAATCGAAGTAATTATAAAGATTCTCGAGTATTACAGCAGATTTTACAGTATATTTCTTATATTTTTCATACACATAGTCCAAGAGTTTCTCTGAGGTTAATCTATTGTATCTTTCTTTGATTCTTGAAAGTGCTGTTTTGTGAGCCTGATCCTGGCTGTTCCAAAGTGCTCGGGTATCCTTGAAGCCGACTGGAGTAAGGGTAAAACCGTCCGAATCATTTATAAGACCAGACGCTAATAGCTCATTTAGATCGATGTCAAGTTCGCGGGAAAACGGTCCATAATAATGCGGTACGAATATGTACCCATCCGCCTTTTGGAAAATTGTCTCTTTCAGGAGAATAAACATTTCCTTCTGAAGGTGAGTTTTTGATGGGATGCTCTCGTTGTCCCGCATTGTTGACCCCCTAGCATAAATAAGCAATTTAAGAAGATCCAATCTCTGCATACATGTCCATATCCTAAACATTTATAATAACTTCTTCTCACTTAAACTCGCTAGAAGAAGCAGAGAGTCATTTTCTCTACAATCCTGTTAATATGTTTTGACCATATTAAAATAAATGTAAAGATCCACTAATATATTTAGACAAAATGGACCGGTCGGGATTTCATTAATGTTTTAAGGGAATACACTGATCATTTGAAATTTACTGTGTATAATTAGCTAAAATTTAAGCCAAATAAACCAGGTTATATGCCAAGGTCTACTATTCCTGAAAAGCCGCTGTAAATCATAATACCATTGCGCAGGAAATCCCTCCCGATTAACGCAATTAATCCCTGTTTCTCTATTTCCACTCCCATAATCCTGGTAGATTCAAATGTCCATTTCTGTTGTGGAGCCGCTACGATAGAGATCTGGACAGAATAAAGGTTCCTGATTGATTCTCCGCTCATACCATGGCCCCTTGCAACTCCAGTTGGTTTTACATTTAATTTCGTTGCTATAGAATCGTCTATGCAACTAACTGCAGCACCAGTATCGATCAAACCCTTGCCTTTGACCACTTCTGGAATATTTTTATTATTTTTGACGAGATAGTCACGCAGTATGTTTGGTACAGCAATTTCAAGGTCTACTATTGGACCGTCCTTAGCTAACAGATCTGGCGTCAGTTTACCAGAAGAATGATATATCTTACTAATAATTGGCATCTAACAATCCCAGCTCTAGAGTCGGTATCCATAGATCTTCGTTATCAGAGGAAATTCTTGCAATTAGGAATTCCTCGTTACCAAATTGCATGATCCCGACCTGGTATGCATCTGTATCGGTATCAAAAATTCCAATCAGATTGCGACCTTTAATAAGTACATATTTTCCTTCATTATTGTTTATCAACTCCTTTTTTATTTCATTGAAATATGCATACTCTTCAGAAAGAGTCCTATCTACCATAATTACCCATCGCATCTTTATTAATTAACTTTCTCAGCGCCATTCAATAAGCATAGAAAATGCATCTATGGGTGTGCTATCAATCAAGTCACTAAATATTGCAGCATACTGGACCAAAAAGCTAAACGTATAATTTAGGCTGCGGAAGTTTGAAATCCTACAGACAAGTTTAAATTAGAACATTTTAAAGGAATACGAAGAATGGACATACCCTCCAAATCATGAAAGCCGCAAATCCTTTTCTAGTTTCCTGGACAGATTAGGCAGATCCTGAACAATGTAAAAGAAAGCCATCCAAGACTATATCCCCCATCTTTTCATGCCCTCTTTTTTTACTTTCTCTACGGCTTCTCTATTATTCTCTGGCTTCTGGTCGAAAAGGAGTTTTCCGAAAAGTTCTGCTGACCATACATCTATAGGAAAACCGCCGTGTGGGTTTATTATATCCGCTGAATAGTCACCGATTCCAGGCAGTTCAAGAAGCACTTTCTTTGCTTCCTTCGGTTCCATGTTTGAAAGCTGTTCTGTGGTGGGAAAATCGCCATTAGCAAGTTTTTTTGCAAGTTTGACCATGTTTTTTGCTCTGTATCCGACCTTGCATCTCTTGGCAAGATCGTTTTCAGAAACTCCTGCTATTCTCTCTGGCAATGGCCATGCAACAATCTTTTTTTGGTCAAATTCTGCCAACTCCCCGTAGTTCAGCATGAAGGAGGACATCATCTCATTGGTTCTCTTGAGCTGTGCCATTTGAAGAAGTATGGCTAGTACCGCGTCCGGGAAGATTGAATCTGGAAAAGTGTCATGCATGCCATAAATATCTTCCTGCAATAACAGATAACTACGCAATTACCGTTCTAAAAGATTTAATGTTATATGCCGTGGATAACGAGAATAGATCCGCAATACCTGAGATAAGAAATACAATTCCAAAGGCCAAAAGAAATACTGCTCTAATTCTTTGCTTTTCTGTATGCACTTAAGCCACCTTGTATAGTCAGTCTAACAATTGCTGCAATTACAAACAAAACGCCTATTCCTACTGACCCTCCCCAGAGGAGAGATTCAACACCAGAATAATACGTTATTATCCCGAAAATGAATAGGGTTACTCCGATAGTAAGACTCATAATTCCAGTCCTATAGAACCACGGATATTCCTTTCCAAGAATAAACAAAATGGAGACACCTATGGCTGCCATGGCAAACACCAGAGGAAATAATATAGGCATTGCGGATGTAAAGTTTCCATCATATTTTATGTGCTGCGATAGAAATACAGACAGATAAAGGAATATGATTCCAATTAAGTAAGCTATAATCCCCCTGACCGGATTTGGATTTGTTTCCTTATACATTTTGCACCCTTTAATCTAATTTGTGATTCTATTTACGAAATTTGAAACCTCCTTTCCCTTCTCATCATTCGGGTAATTTTCCTGACCTACAACACTTTTAGCCTCCTTAAGATATTCCTTTGATTTTTCTTCATCTATTTCTTTATATAAAAGTGAAAGAGTAACCAGCCTCTTTGCAAGTTCAGGGAGTTCTGATGGGTCTGTTTCCGATAGTTTCCTATAATGTTCTATTCTGCTTTCGAGAAATTGTATTTTATCAGTATCATGCATATTCATATTTTGATTGTCACTTATATCTCTTATATTTACAGTGGAATAATGCTTACTATTACTCTCCAATATTTTTGGATTGGAGCCTTTTCTTACTTTAATCGACAATGTTATTCCTATTACGAAAAAGATTGCTTCAAGTATTGGCAGCAGAAACTGAACATGGGAAGTGTATGCAGAATTTGATTCTGCTGGATAAATGACTTTAGGAATTAAGAATGAAAGAACTAGGCCAGATATAGCAAAAATACCAACTATTAATAAACCTATCTTTTTCCCACCATAATAATTAAAAGTAATTTTTGGCATATCGCTCTATCCCCTTCTAACTTTAACGATTTGAAAGTTTAACAATAACCTGCTAACCATTTTAACACCTAAAGATTAATAATACGCTATTTATAAACATTTTAATTAGACATGTTTATCACTCGACACAGATTTTCTATATGAGAAAGCAAGAATAACTAAGATGGCATAGTAGGTGTGAAGAGTAGAATATCAATTCCTGTATTGAGAAGATATTTGTAACTACCAGCCTTGAAATAGTACAACAAAATATATAAAGCCAAGTTTACGGTTCCATATGCCAGAAAGCAGTATATACCAGTTCTCAGGATAATCTTCTCATTTTCCATAATGATCTACTTCCTTCCGTATCTCTCCTTTGTATTTTCCCATAACTTGTCCATATTCTTCTGAAACCTGCCGCTCTTAACCTCCCTGTATTGAAGAACAACTGACATTATGAAGAGTATAAAAAACAGAGGGATAGTTATGAATGCAAGCAAATGGGAGTGGATTATAAACACAGATATTAGACCAAACAGCAAAACTACTACAAAAGCTATGAAAAACCCTATCTTAACAGGGCTAACCTCATTTCCAAGCTTGTTTTTCATTTAATCACCCTTTTAATGATGTTAACAGACTCTAAAGACTTTGAAAAGTTCGTTAGCACCTACTCCACACCCGTAATCTTCAATTGCTTCTATAACCGCTGCGCATAAACCTGCACAGATTGATAGGCATATAAGATAACCAATTATAGTTTCCACGAACAAAAGACATATGTCACCAGCCCCTTCTACACAGAAATCTGCACAAATTTTGTCGGCGTTTCGTCCTCTCCGGATATGTTAACGGCTAACTGTAAACGGATACCGTTAAACTTCAGCCATGATAAGATAACCTTCTTGAATCTTGCAATGTATGAACGTGCTTTTCCTTTACTCTCCATTTCCCTTAAAAATCTGCAAATTCATAGCGGAAATCCTTCTCATCTTTCCTTTTCAAGAATCTGCTTCGGCGTTGTTCTTGTCATTTCGCAATAATGACCGAGATTTCTCAATGCCACTTTTGCCGTCAAAACTGACTTTGCCCTTAAATTTTCAAACCATCTCCGCACATCCTCATCGAGAAGAAGATCCCGATACTTTGGCTGAATGGTCTTGATAGCATAACAACCAATGGCATAACAGGCATTCAATTAATAGCTTAAATGGACCGGTCGGGATTTGAACCCGAGGCCTCCTGCTTGCAAAGCAGGCGATCTACCGCTGATCTACCGGCCCTTCAGGTAAAAGTTCTTCTTCTTTATTTATCTTTTCACTGTTTTCCAATTGGAGTGATAGCCATTTTCGTCTGAATCCCATAATCCCAGCGCTTGGTGGAAGAGATGTGACCTCAAGAGACAATCCTCTGGTTTCCCTAATGGTGAAAGCCGTTATAATAGCACCTATAAATGAAATTAATGAAAGAAGATAGAATTCCCCAGAATCTCCTAAAACCTGTCCAAGTATAAGGAAAAGGAAAGTGAATATTCCCGCTCCAAGTTTAGCTATGGAAGAAGCAATGCCATGGGCAGTCGATCTTATATTTGTGGGAAACAACTCCGTTGGTAATATGAATGTAGTAGTATTTGGACCTATATTTCCAAACATATAAGAAAGACCAAAAATGACAATAAATATAGAAAGTTGGCCAGTAAGATAAGTATAAAAATAACCTGTTATGAAATAAGACAACGCCATAACCAGAAAGCCCATCCACTGAAGCGTTTTTCTTCCAACACCATCAACTAGTGCAACGGCAATAAAATATCCAGGAACTGCAAAAAGCCCAGCCAGTATGGAATCTCCAACTGCAATATTGAACACAGCTGTATGAATTGCTCCACTTGTGGTATAACCTATATTTTCTAAAATAAAGCTATTATTCAAGGTGGTTCCGTAGAAAGCCATGTCAAAGATAAACCAGGTAATTGAGGTTCCAATAACGAATATAATATATTTGTTCAGGCTGCTAGCGTATTTAGTATTGTTACCCCTTTCCTTGGGCGCTGATCTCTTTAGCTTTGCCAGTTCAGCGCCAGAGGGGGTGTCTTTTGCACCGAGGATCCTCTGAGTAGCAGATTCAGCACCATATTTGTCGTGTTCAACTTGAAGCGCATACCTTGGAGTTTCAAGCATTTGCCTTCTAAGTTTCACCACATATAGTGCGGGGATTATCCCTATGGCTAGCATTATTCTCCAGGAATACTGTAATGGGAAGAACGTAATGGAAAGCAAGCCTACAAGGGCACCGGCAAGGAGTCCAAGTCCTTGCATTGAAAATACTAATGCAACAAGTTTTCCCCGGTGTTTTGCACTTGAATATTCACTCATGATTGTGGAGCTTATGGGATAATCTCCACCAACTCCTATTCCCATAAGAAATCTGGACGCAATAAGAATATAGTAATTCATTGAGACTGCTGATAGCGCAGTAAAGGCGATCATAATTCCAAGTTCAAGACCATATACCGCCCTTCTGCCAAAACGATCAGATATATTACCAAGAACTGCGGCACCAACAAAAGCTCCAAAGAGAGCAGCTGAAGTTATAGCCCCCTCCACAAGTTTGTCTTCCCGAACCGCATATCCAAGGAACGATACGTGATTTGTAAGCGATCCAATATTAAATCCCAGTGGTGATGCAAGTATTGGCATAGCCACCTCCAATATAAATAGAAGATACGCGTCAGTGAAAAATCCCATACCTGCAACAAGCATCATTTTTAAGTGGCGTCGGTTCAAACCTGATTCGTCAAGGCTTTTCAGAACATTTTCCTCAGAATTGACTTCCGACACTATGGCAAATGTTGGCATAAAATAACAACATTTCCTATTTAGTATATATACTATATATATGTATTTACCCTACATATTTATTTGTATATACATCCGTAAATGATTAAGTATAATTACAATCCTGACAATCAAAATAGTAAAGAAAAAGAAAATCAAACCAACACTAACAAATATTTGTTTAACCTGATTGTCATATTGGTATTGTAAATGATCGCAATAAAACTTGGGGGAAGCTTCATAACCGATAAATCAAGTTACAGGACATTTAAAAGGGATGAAACTGAGAGGGCATTAAGGGGAATAATCAAATTTGGCGAACCATTTGTACTGGTTCACGGAGCGGGTTCCTTTGGTCACATATTATGCAAAAAGAACGGTTTTCCAGGTAGTTATAAAGGCAAAGAAGTACAACTTTCCAGAGTTAAAAGTGATACAGGTTTTCTGAACGGAAGCATAATAGAAATTTTACTGGATTTGGGTATGGCTCCAGTTAGCTTTTCGCCTTTCTATCTCAGGCGAAAGAACACCTTTGACTATTCATCAGTTCTTAATTCAGTGGAAGCAGGTTTTCTTCCTGTCCTATATGGCGATATTTATATTGATGGGAATGATGTTAAGATATATTCCGGTGACAGTATAATGTTTGATATTTGTAATCTATTGAATCCAACTGATGCAATTTTTATGGGAGATGTAGACGGTATATTTGATAGAGATCCAAAAATATATCCTGAAAGCCAACTCCTTAGAACAGTGAAAACACAACAAGATTTCAACGCAATATCCAATGACGTAACCGGTGGCATGGGTGGAAAGTACATAGCTATGAAGAAGATAGCCTCACTTGGAATTCGAACCTCCATGATGAACGGATTATATCCAGAGAGGCTTAACGATCTCCATAATGATAATTTTTATGGTTCGGTGATTGAATGATTGAAAACAGGAAGGAGGAGCACATAAGGATTGCAGAACAGAAAGAGGTCACATCTTCACATAATTATTGGGATGATATTACACTTGTACACAGGGCTATTCCCGAGATCGATTTCGATGAAATCAAAACCTCGGTTGTCTTCCTCAAAAAGAAGCTTAACTATCCCATGATTATTTCTTCAATGACAGGCGGCACCGATCTGGCAAAAAAAATAAACAGAAATCTCGCAGCCGCTGCAGAGAAGTTCGGAATTGGTATGGGACTGGGAAGCATGAGGGCCGCAGTTGAGAAGAAAGAACTGGAAGATACTTTTTCGGTTATAAATGATTATAAAGTTCCAATGAAGATCGCAAACATTGGCGCTCCTCAATTGCTAAAACAGGGGAAGCCAGCTTTCACGAATAAGCAGATAGATGAGGTTTTCAATCTAATCGAAGCTGATTTTCTTGCCATACATTTTAATTTTCTTCAGGAAATGGTACAACCAGAAGGAGATAGAAATGCAAAGGGGATTCTTAAGAGGCTAAGTGAGGTTGCTGCAAGCTATCCTGTTATTGCAAAAGAGACTGGAAATGGATTTTCGCACAACGACGCATTGAATCTCATAGATTCCGGAGTTAAAGCCATAGATGTTGGGGGTTTAGGCGGAACATCCTTCGCAGCAATTGAATATTACAGGGCAGAAAAAGTGAATGACAAAGAAAAGATGAGATCTGGGCTCACATTTTGGGATTGGGGCATCCCTTCACCCGCTTCCATAATAGAATGCAGGGGAAAAGTTCCAGTAATAGGTAGCGGGGGTCTCAGGAATGGCCTTGATCTGGCAAAGGCACTGAGTCTGGGCGCACAAATTGGTGGTTTTGCCCGCTCATTCCTTTCAGGGGCAGATAAGGGGATTGAAGAATTGGAATCAAATATTAGCATGACGATTAGAGAATTGAAAGTTGCCATGCTTCTCACAGGGTCAAAAAAACCCTCTGATCTTAGAAAAGCAAGATCAATGATAACAGGAAAGTTGAAGGATTGGGTATACAATGACTGATCAAGAAAGAAACTCAGAGAAAAACGTACCAGTTGAAAGGGAAACAAGCATTGAATGTCCAGTATGTTCAAGCAAACTTTTTTTAGTTTATTATACAACAGAAATATCATTTGAGCGGGAAATATATATTCAAAGCTATGTGTGCCATAACTGCCTCTATAAGGAAAGTGAAATTTTCCAGCTTAACAGCGGCGAACCCATAAGAGTCACGATGAATGTGCAATCTCCTGAGGATCTTGGCACACTCCTTTACAGATCACCGTCAACAACGGTGTTAATTCCAGAAATAGCAGCTGAAATCTATCCCGGGGAAAA
>JAJYDZ010000055.1 GCA_021790415.1 Thermoplasmata archaeon
ATCTATTTCCTGGGTCTTCCATTTACCGATCTCCCATGTTGTCCCATATTTGCTTTTCAACTCCCGGTCGAGGAATTTGTACCCTGTGTATTCCACATGTTCCGTTTTCTCACTTTCCAAGTCTATCATCCTCTGAGGCTTTGTCATCGTTCCCACGTTCGTCTCCCTTTCTTTTTCATCTCTTGTTGTTGCCATCAATTCACCTCTTTTTTTGGTTTCCCGTTTCGGCAGGCTGCCGTCATCAGCATCCAGGCACCACCCTGGATGGACAGGAAAAATATTTTTAAATACCACTTATAGTATCAAATTCCAAAGTTGTCGGGATTCTCCAATTCCATTTACTCCACCTCTTGTCTGAGTTCTTTTATGATTTCTTCTAATTCCTTATCAATTTTTTCCTGGTATTCGTGCGAACTGAGTGCAGCTCTCCTATATTCGTCTTCGTCTGTTTCATCATCTGATACATCCACAAAATTATACAGGTTTTCACATGGTATTCTGTATTCTATTCTGTCCTCTTCTGTAAGTCCGTCTGTGTTTCCTTTTTGGGTAATTTCTGCGGTTATATCTCCATCTTTACAGATTCTCAAGGATACCTCGAGGCTGTTTTCTTCGGACTCTCCACTCACAAGGGCCAGTTCCAGTATTTTTCTGTACTGGTTGATCAGGTTCTTTACTACGGTTTCTGTTTCAGGTTTCATTTTGTCACCATATATGTAATACAATGGTTGTATATATACATTGTGGTGCATTGTATCACATATCATAAATATCATAATCATGACATGATAAAGATACCATTCTTTCTCCATCTAATCCCTGTTGGGAGAGAATAGAAGGGGATAGATGAGTTTTTGATTGGTGTTATTGGTTGATTATATCATGATATAGTTTCACAGGTCTTAAATCGTTTTTAAATTTTGAGAATATATTAAACATCGATATTCAATTATATTGAACTCAAGAATGCATATACTTGAACATGATTTATATTATTCTCTTTTACATTATCTGATTAATATTATTCAACTCATAGAAGCGTATATCTTCTTATAACACCGTATTATACGTATTATATACATAGAGATATTACATTATTATATTTCTTATATAGCGATTAGAGAGCTTTCTATAAGGGGGGAGTCTCCATACAAGGGACAGAGGGACAGAACTTTACCACTAAAGGATTTTACTGTCCTTTCTTTTGTCCCTTATACATATTCTTTATTTTCCTCATTCTCTATGTAATCTCTTTTCTTATGGACAATAGATTCATTGTTTTACAATATCATTGTTTATGATCATGGGTGGAGACTCCCCCCTTATGAATACCCTATTTTTCAAAAAGTCGATTCTACTGTCCCTGCTGTCCCGTACTCTCAGTAAACATAGAAAAACACGGGTTCTTGAAACAGGGACAGAACATCAGGAAATCAAGTAAAATACTGTCCCTGCTGTCCCAGAGAGGTTAAAAACGTTGGAAAATATGGAATGGGTAAAAGGGACAATGGATTTAAAGGCAGTAATTTGTGCTGTCATTAGAGTAAGTAGGAGAGGGATGTATTTAAGACTTTTGCATGCCCCGGAATTTCATAGTTTCCCTTGTAGTATCCTATGTTTTCAAAATTTACACTCTTCCTGGCACGTGTCAGGCCCACGTAGAGTATCCTGTTTTCCTCTACGGAAAACTGATCCTCTATGGCTTTAGGTATATCTGTGATGAGCATGACATGGTCAAATTCAAGCCCTTTCGCAGCATGGATCGTGTCGCAGAAAATGGTAGGTACATCTTCGGTTAAAAGCCTTATGACATTCTTTTTTGTCTTTTCATCTATCTTCATTCGCTGGATGAGATCTACGGGTGTCATATTGTGCTTCAGCAGATCATACGCATCCAGTGTGAGATCATTTCGCTTTGCACGGGCCTGTGTTCCCCTTACCCAGATGTCCGCAGAGGTTATGCCTGGTTTTGCTATGTATGCACTTTCTGAATGAGACAGATGAGGCCACTTTTTCATAATGCGTGAAAGTGTAAAAGTGATGTCATGCCATCCATTTGAGTATGTGTTTCCTTTTTTGATGTTTACAATGGCATAGGGGAGTGTTTCTGCGATATGCCTTGCGATTGCGTTTGTTCTGCACAGGATTGCCTTTGTACCTTCCAGCCGTGCCATGTCTTTCAGTGCATACGCATCGATCTCAGTCCTGCCTGTGCCTGCGTACGGCACATTCATTACTCTCCCCCTTCCTAACGCAAGCTCAGACAGGCTTCTTAAATTATCACCATACCGGTGTGATTTGTCCAATATTTTCACGTTCTCCATGTGTTTCTTAAATTCCTCCACCCTGACTCCCTTGTAACTGTATATGCTCTGATGCGGATCCCCTGCAATCGTTAGATTGTTTGCCTGGAAATTATCCACGATCTGCCACATTAGTGGGGTTAAGTCCTGTGCCTCATCCACATACAGATCACCGATGCTGTATGTGTTCTCCGCACCGATTCGTATGACATCGGTATAATCCATTTTTCCTAATTCTTGTTTGTATTTTTCGTAGGCTTTCAGTGCATATTGCATGTTCAGCCTCTCATCTTTAGGCTGTGCTGGAGTGGACATAGTATGCATTGTCAGGTCATACCATGCCAGGAACCTCTCAAGGTCTGTCTTGCCCCCCTCAATATCTATATTCTTCTGCGGGAAGGAAAACCCCATCTGCTTCGCAAATTCTATTGTATCAGAATGAGAAAGGAATGAGTTTAAACCGTTCAGTCTTGACATCGCACTGTGGAAAGTCGATACCCTGCCTTCTGATCCTATTCGCTGTTCAGCTGCGATTGCCATGGATTTGTTGTATGTCAGGTATACAAAATCATTTGTGCCCCTTTCCTTTATCAGTTTTTCAATATATGCCGTCTTTCCCGTTCCTGGCGCTCCAATGATAGTCAGGTTCATGATTAGACATACTGTTAGTCTATATGTAGTTTCTTATGATAATCTTAATATACTCTTACAGGTTGTCTCCTTCATGGAATTTAAACTAAAGATAGTGAAAATTGGAAAGGGAAGCAAGGGCGTTATTCTCCCCTCACAGGCTCTGGAGAATGAAGGCATCTCTTACAAAGATGTTGTACTTGTTACAGTTTCTAAAGTTAAAAAAGAGTGATGCGTAATGCTTTACCGCACACTCATAGATGAGAAAACAGTAACGGTTTATGCCAATCGCACGAAAAAAGATTGGCAGGTTCAGATATTTTTGAATGGGAAGGAGGCTTTTTCTTCGCATATCTCATTTGATGATCTCACAACAAAAAATGAAGCAAGCAGTTTTTGCGCAAAAAACGAAATATATGAAGCATGGGAACAATTTTTGAAGAGCAGAACAGACAATATCGGTGTGATAACGGCATCTGTAACTGCCGTAATCTCATACAATCACCAGTTCTCCATGGATATATTTTTTGGCGATGACGTTTTTCGGTGCGATAAGGACGGTTTCATAAACCCAAAGCCGTTCCTGATATGGTACATCGGGACTAAAAACAGGATCCCACAAATTGAACAGGGTGAGTGGGAGGAGTTCGTATCTTCTATGTTATCCATTGCTGACAACAGCACCCAGGATCCTCTTGTGCCCGATCTCTTATCGATTCTTGTATCTTCCATAAGGGCAGGGCAGCTTCATTCTGACTTCTGCGATGCGTTGGTTAGGATGGTGTTGTCGAGGGGAGATGCGGCATGGTATGTGTACAAAAGGGATGAGAACCATACGCTCTATGTTCCATCCCATGTCATGGATGCCATACGCAGAAGAACAGAAATGGGTAAAAAAGCATTCAGGAATTACTGGATCCCTTACCTGTTAGACATCAAGGATAACAGGAGGAGAATCGGCACATCTCTTGAATTTGAGCAGAGGCCCCGTATGCGTTTCTGGGCTCTTGACATGCAGAAGATAGCAGAAACAGATGACGGAATCATGGATGCAATAGCAAACCTGATTGACTGTGAAGAGGAAAATGAAATAAAGAGGGAGATAACAAATGTTACAGCAGAATGAAGAAGAAATAGATAAAATGATGCTGGAGGCAGACATCCAGCATGAGAAAAAGAAAAAATGGTATTTGTGTGTGAACGAAATAGGGGCAAAGATCATAATGCCGGACACAACCGAATCCTTGGGGCATGATCTGTATGAAACCTACCGTTTCAAGCGTGAATCCATCCCGCCTGATACCATCGTGAAGGTTGCACCCCTGAAACTTCTCAGCAATCTGAGTATGCTTGTGGAATTCATTCGGGAAATCCCATTCCGTGAATACGATCCTGAAACCATGATGATGCTCTCAAGAATTGTCAATGGGAAGATTTGCAGCTGCGGGATATGGTTTCCAGATGAAGTAGAGGAATGCTCAGGCTGTTCAAAAGAAATCAGGCTATGCTCCTGTGAGTACATATCTTCAAGGAAGGGGAAGTAAATGCAATGCATTTGTGGGCATAGTAGATCAAGCCATAGTAATACTGAACCGTATATCTGCTTGGATGTAAATGATAATGATATATTTGATGTGCATTTCTGCGAATGTGAAAGGTTTGAAGAATTAATAGGGGTATGAAAAATGAATAGATGTAAAAACTGCAAAGAGGACGTTATAGAACTGACAACGACACGTCCGAAAGAAAATATATGGAATCATATCGATTACCAAGGGGCGCATATGTGGTTTATCGTTGAAAAATGCCCATGTGGTTGCGAAAAGCCAGAACCCAGAGAACAGGTGAGTAAATGAACGACGAAAGAATGAAAAGATTTGTCGAGGAGATAAGAAAGCAAAGAGAGGAAGAATTCTGTTTGAAGTCAGGGCATCTGTTTGAAACGAATATCTGTAAGCATTGCGGGAAGCCTAAAGCAACATTAGTTAAGATGGAAGATGAAGAACATGATAAGCTATGACGAGAATGGCATGTTGGTTTTACCTGAAGATGTGCGAATCGAATTCATGCAAATTAAGAAAATCACAGGTCGCCATTCGCATCTCAAAACAGGAGTTTATGTTACTTGCATCTGTGGTTATAAATGGGAACGTGGAAGCATGAAGGCGGGAACAATCAGATGCCACAAATGCGGTCGGAAAATGAAAGTAAAGGAAATAGAGGTAAATAAATGAGTAATGAAAATTTTATGGATGCAATTGAATTTCTTGTTGGCGATCTCATTGAGGAGGGGAAAATTATATTAACTCAAGTAATGGAATGTCCTGATTGTTCTGTACGCGTGAACCATATAGTTGATATTTTTAGAGATGAAGAGAAAAATATAAAGGTTCATTCTTATATTAGTTGCAAACATTGCGAGGAAGAATATAATATAGAACTTACATTAGAAATTCAACGTTTAGTCGATGGCATCGTACAATTACTAAAGGAGGAATAAATATGGAAAGAATAGAAAAGAGGTGGAAATAATGACATATACATCTCTTAATACATCTGGAAAATTTATGTTGTTAATGGGGAATTTTGAGGTGATAAAATGAAATGCGTTGCAAATGGAACATATTACATTATTCCCATGAAATTCTACACAAAAAAATGTGATGTTGACAGGGAGATATATTTTGGATGCCGGATATGCGGACGTACTGATCTTGAGCGTAAAAGGCTTATTTGGCACATGAAGGCCTTACATGAAGAAGTATTGAAGGTGATAATGTGAAAACCGCAACTCTTTTAAGGTACCCAGGTGGAAAAACATGGCTCTTACCGTACATTAAGAAATTTATTGAATTTCACAATATCCCGAAAGGTATTATTATAGAACCATTCGCTGGAAGTGGCTCTGTCACCACAGGACTCCTTTCTGAAGGCATTATGGAAAGAGGCATTATTTGTGAGAAGGATCCTATTATAGTCGCCTTCTGGAAATCCGCCCTACATAATAATGAAGAGTTCAGAGAATCTCTGCAAAATTTAGAAGTAAACATTGACACCTGGTGGGACTATAAGAAATATCTAAGGCCTGATGCATCTAATACTTACAATGAGATTGAGATTGCAACAGCATTTCTCTTTTATAATCGGGTTAATTATTCCGGCATCTTAAAGGCAGGGCCAATTGGAGGAAAGTCACAGAAGTCACAATATACCATAGCCTGCAGGTTCAATAAAGACAGGATCAGTAAAAAACTTGCAAGCTTAGCTGATTTTGCAGAAAGGATTGAAGTGATAGAAGGAAATGGAATATCTCTTATTGAAAAGCTTGGAGAAAAGGAAAAGGAACAAAATTACTTCTTCTATATAGATCCTCCATACTTTAAGGCTGGAAAGGTTCTTTACAGAGATTATTTCAATGAAGATGAGCATGTTGAGTTATCAAAGGTGGTTAAATCATTGTTTTCTCCATGGCTTGTTAGTTATGGAGATCATGAATTTACTAACAGTCTTTATCGCAATGAAAAATGTCAAGGTATTCCAAGAAGGTATGATATAGATACTAAAAAAAGAGTTAGCATAGAGAGGGTGTATTCCAATTATGATCTGCCAGAGATAAAAGGAGAGTTAAAGATATGAAAATAGTAATATACAGATCGGTAGTTTGTCCAGGATGTCATACTCCAAGAATGCACACAGTGGAGCTTTACACGGGCGCAGATGAAGATGCGTATGTACGGTCATACATAGCCTGCTCGAACTGTGAGGAGATATACAAAGTTCCAATTACTGCGGAGATGCAGAAGATTGTGGATAAGATAGGAGTTGATTAAATGAGTAATATAACAACATGGCTAAACATATCTGGAATACCAAAAGAAGAAATACTTGAAGGAATGGGGTTTGAGATTGAGGAAGGAAAGGTAAGATTGAATGGAATTACTTACTTGGATTCAGATGGTAATGAAATATATGTAAAAGATGTGCTGGCTGTTATTGGGAAAGAAGGCGATGACCTCAACTTTCCCGCATATGGACTTCTACCCAAAGGCAGTTCCCTGCGCAAGCTGTCTGAGTATTTCAGCAATACGGAACAGAAGAAACTTACAGATGACTATGACAGCAAGGAAGACATGGCATGCGAAGATGCGGGGTATTGCCATGTTTGAGGAGTTTTACTATGGGTCTGCGTGGCACTGGCCACTGAAATATGTTCCGAGGGTGATGCTTTCTTTCAATTTTGTCAGGACCTTGAAAAAGGCATGGGATATCGACATACCATTCATGCTCGATTCCGGAGCTTATTCTGTCGTCCTGAAATATGGGAGGTACCTATGGGAACCAAAAGATTACCTTGATTCCATAGAAAAGTGGCAACCAGATGTGGCATGGACAATGGATTATCCTTGTGAACCCAGTGCGAGAAAGATGGGTGGATATGATGTTTTGGCGGCTCAGGAAATGACAAACGAAAATACCAGAAAAATGATTGATTATGGCGTTTCCAGTGTTGTTCAGGGCTGGGAAATTCGTGATTATCTTATCAATCTTGATAAAATTAAAGACGATGGCCTGATGACGGAGAGATTGGGCATAGGATCTGTTTGTCGCAGGGGACAGACCGATCAAATTGTAAATATTATACGGGCTATTCACAGGAACGTGCCGAGGTGGGTGAAACTGCACGGCTTCGGCATAAAGATATCAATTCTGAAGACGGAAGCAAGATATTTGTTGTATTCCGCTGATTCTACAGCTTGGGCTTATACTTGGGGTAGGTGGTCTGATAAGCATATAACAATGGAAAGGAAAGTTAATCAGTTGAATGATTATATCTCTTTGATAGAACCCAGGCTACTGACAACCCAAGAAACACTGCCAATTGCAGAAGAACCGATATTGGAAAATGAGGTGAATAAATGGATATAGAAGAATTTCACAGTTGGATATATGACGACCATAGATTTCCCAAACGGTTTTACGCTTTTGCAGATATTCCCAACATAACGAATAGCGGAAATAGCCAGTATGCCACATGCAATCTGTGTTCCTACGTTACAGATGAGCAACCGTTTTTTACCGAGGAATATATGGACAAGATCATGGATCAACTGATCAGTCATGTGTTTGCGAAGCACTATTTTGAGGCCATGAATATGGTGAAGAAGATCGAGGCATTGGAAATCGCAAAAAGACCTGGGCAGAGAACACTATGAATTGATCTGTTCCATGATGGGAATGTTATAATTTTCCAATATAGTCTTCTGCATTGTCTCATGGCGGAATTTCCACCAATAACCACAGTCCCACTTTTCCTGTCCATTTTTGTTCAGTGGGTTTGGATATGATATTATATTGTTTGGTGAACCGAAGATTTCTATCATTCCATCATCATACATAGAGAGATTCATCATGTATGTTCCTGTATGTCCGTCAATGCATTCTTTCAAATTCTTCAGGTCTTCCAGCATAAAACTATGTTTGTATGATTTGCCCGAAGAAATGTATGGTGGATCAAGATACAAAAGAACCCTGGGCTTGTTGTATATCCTTAACAGTTCC
>JAJYDZ010000056.1 GCA_021790415.1 Thermoplasmata archaeon
TTGTTATAGGGACAAACCTGCTCCGGTGGTGTAGCACGGCCAAGCATAAGGGACTCTCAATCCCTCGACTCGGGTCCAAATCCCGACCGGAGCATAAAACCATTAGGTTCATATTACCCTACCCCTCACTATATGCACGCAACTAATCTATAGCGTAAAGCAAAACCTTGAGAGTGTTAAGAAAAAGGCTTAGAAATTCTGCATTACCTGATAATGTTAAGTATAGGATTTCCGAATTTGTGGATGTACTGAGAGAGGGATCAGAAATAAAAGAACACAGGCAATACTATTATTATGAGCGATTGCTCATTCTATCTAAGGTATTAGGAGAAAGGATTCTTAATCCATCCAAACAGGATATGATTAAGGCCATTTCAAAATTGAGAGATCGCACAACTGTAAGGCATGCTTCTTACTCACCATCCACAATATCGGATTTCAAAAAGGTTCTAAAGAAATTTGTTAAGTATGTGAACGACGGAGAATTGCCTAAGTTCTGGAATGATATCCATGCAGAGAAAATAAAGAGAAGGTATAGTGCAGCGGATCAGATGATTACATACGATGAACTCCAATCCTTATTGAATGCCTCTAAGAATCAGAGAGATAAGGCATTGATTTCTATTCTGTGGGATTCGGGCATAAGAGCATCGGAACTCCTTAAGTTGAAGGTTAAGGATTTCCAAAAGAGTTCAGATGGATTGTATGCCATTCTCAACATACAGGAGGGTTCTAAGAATTACAAACAGAGAACCGTTATTCTAACAGGCGATTCTGTGGTATTAGTGCCACAGTATATTGAATTCCTGAAGGAATTCCTTAAGGATAAGTTCACTGAGGATGGATTCCTGTTCATCGGCATAGGCAAAGAAAAGCCTGGAATGAACCTTACATACGATGATCTGAGATCGATCATTCAGAAAAATGCTAAGAGATCTGGCATTCAAAAGCCTACCTCACCACACCTGTTCAGGCATAGTGCTGCAACACGGATGGCAGCGGAAAGCCTGCCTGTACAGGTATTCACAAAGCAGATGGGTTGGAGCTCAAACAAAATAGCAGATGACTATACTCACCTTGATTCAAAATCGCAAATAAAGGCTATCCTTAAGCCTCAGGGCATACCTATAACCGATGAGGAACTGAAAAAACCACTATCCAAAGTAAACAGGAAATGCCCACGATGCCATGTTGTGAACACAGGATCCGCACGGTTCTGTTCTAACTGTGGATCGCCTATGAGATCAGAGGAGTTCGTTAAGGTTGAGGAGGAACGGCTTAAGGTAATGGATACATTGAAAGAATCTAACCTGATTGTAATCGTCGGTTGATTATTCTTCTGAATATGGAATAATAAGAGATTCTCGGTATTCCGAGAATCTTCCGGAATATTCTCATGTAAGATTCAAGGGATCTGAAAGAAGCATTGAAAACCACTCTAATCCTCGCCAGGATCTCAATAATCCTGTCCGGAAGAATAAAGGGTCTTCCGTTCTTCCTCCTGTTCTGTTTCTTCAGATCATGGCTGTAATTCTCCATATCCCTGAGATCAAGGATATCCTTCATGCGTCTGACAGGGGATTCGTTATAGAGGGACCATATCCTTTTATTACCGTTCTTTCCACGAACCATCGGGTTGTTGTTTTGCACAAGCAACACCCATCTTATTTTCAAGAAAAATCATTGCATGGGTTAAGCAACAATTTTCTTACTCTGACTTAATTTTAAAGGCATTATAATAGAAGTCAAACTTTAATGCCCCTCAATATAACGTAATTGAATTAACTTGCATTTTTTCTTTCAAGATCATAGTCTGCACAGTAGAAGCAAATTCTCTGATTTTCGGTTTTTTGTGTGATCTGGTGCGAAAATTGAATTAAGGTTCTGTAAATTTTAAATATGGTATTGATTATATTGGTAATTGAAATGGGCAAACACCCCAAGAAAGCTTTTCTAAAAAAGGCTGTTCCCATTGCCGTTTCGGCATTACTTCTCATCACAACTATGGGTATGCTTATGCATAGTCATAGAATTGAAATGCCCTCTTCATCTGAACCATTCAGTAACTCAAATCCCACAGGGAATATTACGATCAATATTACACCCTCCAACTCCCAGATACAGATAAATGGCAATCTAGTTGCTACTAATGTCTCCCAGTACAATTACAGGAACGTCCCCTATGGATTGTACAATATAGTAGCCTACAAGCCATATTACCAATACCAGTCAGTCCAAGTAAATCTATCATCAAAATCTGTTTACGTAAATTTCACATTAAGGAAAGGTACAGGGGTACCGGGTGTAAATGCACAATACCCATGGGTTCCTATTGGGCCCTATAATCCATTGGTGAATGAACCCAATGGAACGGCCTTGATTGAAGCCGGCCACCTTGGTACCATGGCTATCGATCAGTCCAATCCACAGATAATGTACGTGGGAACAGGATCAAGTGTATCCACTACCTACGGCCCCTACGGAGATTCTGGAATATTCAAATCTACCAATGGAGGGAAAAATTGGACCCCTGTTGATTTTGGTCTACCTTTGGATGTAGTCACTTCTCTTGTGATGAATCAGTCCAACCCGCAGGAATTGCTTGCGGGCTTCTGGGATGCGGGAATATATAAGACCACAGATGGAGGTGGTTATTGGTACAAGGTCTCCAACTACACAGCCACTACTGACATGACAGATGTCAATGGAACCATTTATGCTGCATCAGGGGCGCCAGCATTCAATAAGTATGGGAATGTAATCGCAGGAAAAGATTTCGGCAATTCATGGAAGTCTCTTCTTAATGTAAGTTATCCCTTGGTATCCCTTTCCATTTCACGCACATATATCTATGCTGTTAGTTTCAACGGCACACTCTGGAAATCAGAAGATATGGGGTACAGCTGGTCCAGGGGAGCGGAAGTGCCTGTTGGATCGAGCTACATAGATAGTATCGGGGCGTCACCATTCGATCCCAATTACCTTTATGCAATAGTAGATGGGACAAATTCCTTATACTTCTCAACAAATGCTGGCTCCAGCTTCACCCTTAATACCACGTTTCAGCACATAAGGCAGATTGTTTTTGATCCACAGAACCAAAGTGTGATGTGGTTGATGGGTCCCGGAGGCACCTATGTTTCAACAAATGGAGGGAGAAGCTACACCTTTTTGCAACCAGTTGGGGATGAGCACAGCATGTATTTATTGAACTCAAATCCCGGAACTGCCTTCGTACTCAGTGACCAGGGAATTTTTGAAACTGAAAATTTTGGAACGAATTGGTTTTCCATCAACAACAATCTTTACAATTTCCTTGTTTACAATTTTGGAATAAGTAACAATGGTACCCAAATCATCACTTCTATGCAGGATTTCGGCTCAATACTGACACACGATGGAGGCAA
This sequence comes from Thermoplasmata archaeon, assembly GCA_021790415.1. The sequence goes on from JAJYDZ010000056.1 coordinate 3,408, forward strand.
GACATGGGGCTATGGATATCTCGGCTCACAGTACTGGATTGGCGAGGGCTCCTTTGTGTTTACAAACCCATACAATAACAGCTGGATTTATGCTTTCGAACCAGGCGCTAAGTTATTGATCCAGTCAAATGACTCAGGCCTTCTCTTCAATAAAGCCCTAGATCTTTCCACATCCCAGTGGCAGGGATATCCACCGTTATTCAACTCAGTGTTTGCGGTTGACCCCATTAACCACAGCAATCTATTTTTTGGTAGTCCTCTGGGTATCTATAACGGCAGTTACAATGGTTCGCATTGGAATTTCTGGCCAGGTTCCCCAACCAACATATCAGGTTTATGGATGGATCAAGGAGGGACTTTGTTTGTGTCATCCAATGGAACAAATTTGCTCTATTTCTCCAATGGAAAATGGCAAAAGGCAAATGGAATAAATTTCCCTGTTGCATCAATGACGTTTGAACCTACAAATCAGCATTACATCCTTTTGGCATCAGGCACAAGCAGGAACACTGCGTCACTTTACTTGAGTAACAATGGAGGGTCCTCATTTTCTCTTCTGACCAATGATCCTTTCAACCTTACTTTCAATCCACCCACACAGCAGGGATATGGAGGAGCGCCCATAGAATTGTTCTATCTTAACATCACAGGAGACCCCGTCATTGCAGCGACAAACGAAGGTGTATACCTCTCTAGAGACAATGGAATTAACTGGCAAAACATGGACTTTAACCTAATATCTGGCCAGGTTACGTGGGCTTCATATGTCAATAAAAGTCTGTATCTCTCAACATATGGTGAGGGAATGGTGGTCTGGAAAAACTTCTCCCTTGCCAACCTCTCTGGAACCATAACAGGGGCAATTTCGGGCGTTAATGGGATAGGGGTGAACATCAACGGAACAGACATTCCTGTATACCAGGGGCATTTTGTAGATTATGTGAAACCCGGTTCATATTATGTCAATATAACTTGGAATGGTGGTTACAGGAATTACAGTGCCACAATTACGCCACTTGAAGTATTCCATGCTGATTATGCACCAGAGTACAACATTACCTTTGAAGAGATTGGCCTTCCAACAGAAACCAATTGGTCCTTGAATTTATCAAATGGGAGTACCTATTACTCAAGTGGCAAGTACATTTACCTGCAGCTGCCTAATGGAACATATTCATACACGATAGCAACAACAGACAAGACATACGAACCATCTCAATCTTCTGGTTCTTTTTCAGTGAATGGGGGTTCGGTCTCTAGATCAGTCTCATTCTCAGAAGTCAAGTACACCGTTACCTTCACAGAATTCGGTCTCCCATCTGGAGTGGAATGGTACGTTAACGGTACCGGTTTCTCCGGGCATAAAATGTCTCCAGCAAACATAACATTCAATCTTGCAGACGGCACATACTCATTCACTGCAATTAACCTGAACAATTATTATACCACAACAGTGCACTTCTCAGTGGTCATCAGCGGCAGTAATGTCACTGAAACTGTTGACTATTACCACTGGGCATACATTGCAGGTAAAGTTTCCCCAACAAATGTAACTGTCACAATAAACGGCAAGGCTGTTTCCCTGACATCATCTGGTTCATTCAATGTTTCTGTGGCAAATGGAACATATCATGTCGTTGCATCCAATTCCGGTTATACACCATACTACAACAACTTCACCTTGAATTCAGGCAGCTCAAAGAATCTAACAATCAATCTGAAGCCCATATCTAAGCCATCAGCAATCTCCAGCACTGAACTTTATGCCATAATCGGAGTTGTGGTTGCAGTCGTCTTCATAGTTGGTGTGATGTTTGCAATTAGGAGAAGATAAAATGGGTGAAACTTTAAATCCCTATTCATTTTGGGACTGATCGGTGGCGTAATAGGATTCTTAATAGGCATAGCATTTCTTGCAGCAGGTGCAGCATTCCAGGGTCTTGCAACCGGCCTTGGATCGGCTTCGGCACTGAAAGATTCAAATTCTAGATCCTTACTTGCAGGCATGGGTGCAATGTTGTCAGTGATAGGTGTAATCGGGGCTGTTGCTTCCCTGGCATCCAGGAGGTCAATAGCCATAGTTGCGGGTGTTATCATGCTCATATCAGCATTCGGGATACTATCAACGGTGATCCCACAATAACAATGGATGGATGTTAATTTTCCCTATTCAGGACTCTTAAGCATTCCATCAATCTTTTAAATATAAAAAAATTTTAATAGTTTAACGATTTACAAATTAAATCTAATGACAGAGACGGTTTATATCTCGGTAGATGTGGAAACAAGCGGACCAGATCCATGCAAATTTGATTTGCAATCTATAGGGGCTGTTGTACTCAATGAACAGCTCGATGAGACATTTTATGTAGAAATTAAGCCAATTTTTGGAAATTTTTTAGAAGGGGCAATTGAAAAAACAAAGTTAACACCGTCGAAACTTCAAAATATAGGTGTGGAGCCATCAGTTGCTATGAAAAATTTCGAAATTTGGATAAGGCAAGTTAGTCAAAATTCTAACCCCGTCTTTTTAGGATTTGGAGCAACCTTTGACTGGAAATGGATTGACTCATATTTCCAAAGGTTTCTTGGCCATAATCCTTTTGGCATTAATGGAATGGATATAAAATCATACTACGCCGGCAAGTTCAACCTAAATTGGAGTGACACTACAAAAGCAAAGATAGCTATGAGGGGAATTGTAACTAATAGGAAACATACACACAATGCCCTTGATGATGCAATTGAACAGGCAGAATTATTTAAATTGATCAAGGAAAAGGAAGTTTATTAGATGTACGAAAGTTCTGCTTCATTGGAATCGTTTGAAATTTTTTGGTTTTATAGTTTTGAATTTGAAGGTAAAATAAAAAATGATAAGATCAGTTATAATGATACCGCTGATTCAATTTGGAATAAGGCTTTAGGTTCCACCTACTTTAAGAAAGATCGCTTAGAGAAGTTGTTTGGAGACCCAATAACTGTAAAGATACCTAAAAGAAATTCCGTAATAAAGGAGAAATTTTCATCAATTTCAACAACACAAGCAAACGATATTTCTCCTTCAAATAATATTTCTTTAAAGGATTTTGGTGGCGAAATCCTATTCTTTCCTTTTTGGAATACTGGCATGATAATACTCTCTATATCTGGGGTAGGCGGTTTTAACGTAGATCATGTCATTCTAACTGAGAAACTGCTTGGTCACCATTATATTAATAGTTCTGAAGCAAATCTGGTTTTAGAAGATGGGCAAACATTCCCCGGCTATGTAGTACGTAACCTAATAGTTACATTAAAAAAACTTGGGATTTCTGGGAAGATGGGGGGAGTAGACTTGAATTCTGCGTTTGAACAATATGCAAATAACATTTTTGGTGATATGTATTCTTTTGCGTTTGTTAAGGGAACTAATTTAAGCGAAAAAGAAAAACTGTCCATATTCACCAGAGGCGACAAATATTTTAACATTCCAGCAGATGAAATTAAAAGAGAACTTTCTCGTTCCATTAGAGTTGGAAGCGATGGGGAAATCTTTTTTGGAAGATATAGCGGCGGGATGATTTCAAAGAGTTTATCATCATTAAGGAATAAACGTTATAAGTATAGAGTTCTGGTTTTTTTGCTAATGAGAGCACTTACGAACTCAATATCAAATAAAGTTATAGCCTTCAATTCAAGGCCAAAATCAGTGAGAAAGGCTGAGAAGCTACTTCATAGGATAGCTATACTGAATCTTATTTTATCAAAAAATACCATTAGTAATTCTTATAAATTTAACGATGAACTAATGCCTTCATTCTTTGATGGGACAAACTTAAACGAGGCAAGAGATAACATCGAGAAATTCATGGTAATAGTTCAGCATATTCTTGACAGAAAACGTGGAAGAATAACAGAGTCATTACTCATTTATTTATCTATTCTTGCAACAATAATACCTATTATTTTCTATTTTTTTAATGGGAAAATTTAATTAAAATTGAAAGTGAATACTAATAATCAACTCACCCACTCATATCCGAGTAACTTTGCCTGCTCCAGTACGGTGATTGTGGCTTTCTCCTGCTTATCAGGCGGATATCCGTACTTCCTCAAGATCTTCTTCACAATAACCCTGAGTTTCGCCTGTACACTCTCGCGGACAGACCAATCGATAGTGATATTTCTCTTCACCGTTACAACCAGTTCCCTCGCTATTGTACGCAGAGTTTCGTCCCCAAGAACCTCCTTGGCAGATAGTGTGCATGATTTGCTGTAATTTCGAAAAGATCCTATACATTCCTTAATTCTCCTCCATGTTCATATATCTTCTCCCTGTTATCCATTCCTCATTTACGTCTATCATTATTGTCACAACCAGTCTCAGGAGAGACTGTTCAGACGGGAATGCCCCTATCTTTTTAGTTCGTCTCTTGAATTCCAGGTTAAGCCTCTCCAGCACATTTGTAGTCCTGAGCCTCCTCTGGCATGATTCACTGTACGCCTTGTAATTGTACAGGGAAGGATACCATCTCTCGAACATGTCAGAAGCCTTATTCAATCCCTCCTTAACAAGCGTGTCCTGTGCATTGGACACCAGTGATTCATTCTCAAGAGCCTGCTTTATGATCTGCATGACAGACGACTTCTTCTTCGGAATCAGCTTCATCAGATTGCGCATGAAATGCACATGGCAGTACTGCCATGCCGCACCCAGGAAGGATCTTGTTACGGATTCCTGTATTCCCTTATGTCCGTCAGATATCACAAGCTCCACACCTGTGAGCCCCCTGTTCTTCAGATCATCAAAGAATGATTCCCATTCAATCTCTGTCTCGGAATCATAGAGCCTGGCTGAAAGTATCTCCCTCCTCCCCTCCGGGTTGATGCCTATGCACACATAGAGTGCCTTGCTCCTGTACTTTCCATTTTCACGCACCTTGAAGTATGTTGCATCCATGTAGATGAATTTCATGGGTGATTCAATGGACCTCTCAAGGAACTCCCTCACTCTTGAATCAAGTTCAGAGGCCAGAGTTGACACGTATGATGCGGATACATTCTC
>JAJYDZ010000057.1:0-4582 GCA_021790415.1 Thermoplasmata archaeon
TGTTCTCCTGCTCAACAAGCTGATTTTTGCTCTCACACTTGAGGATTTTATCATAATAGACTATAGGTATACTTGGGATGCTTTTGTAACTGCCTATAATAAATGGAAGACCAAGGGTACCCGGAAAGTTCTGGAAGCGTTCTTTAAGGATCTTGATGATTTCATTTATGAATACTATGATACTGAATTGTTCGTTCCGTCAAGCAATATATTGTCAAAGCTTGAACCAACAAGGGAAAATTATGACCGTGCACTGGATGTCCTAAGGAGAGTGGGAGGATTCGATGAACGCACTAATGTCTTCTCAGGAGGACTATACTCCTATAGTTTTAGATTGGTAGATGAGGATGTCTTTGGTAAGTCGTATGAAACCTTTCTGGCCGAGAATAGAAAGGACTCTGGAATATACTACACTCCCAAGAAAATTACAAAACATATGGCGGAAAAACTTGTAACCGAACTTTTTCATAACATCGCAAATAGTATCATCTCAGACATCAATGAAAATAGATTTGACAGCGCGTCCAAGGCCGTTGATCAACTAGTATCCATCGCAATCATAGATCCAGCCTGCGGTTCTGGCCCATTCCTCATAGGGGTTCTGAGAGAAATATACGATGTATACCAGGGACTGTTAGAAAAGACCAACTGGGTGGAGAACCAGTTCAAGGAGAATTCCCTGATCCTGCCCAAGGACGTGGAAGCTAAAATCGATAACACAAAACTCATTAGGGAAAGATTAGGAGTAGACGGTAAGAGGACACAGCGGGAACTTATCTCCAAGATCATTCTAAGGCATATATTTGGCGTGGACTCAGATAAAACGGCCTTAAATGTAGCTAAAGTTAACCTATGGAAAGAGGCAATAAAACTCGATCCAAAGTCATTCTACTATCAGGAGCTGCCTGAGGATGAAAATCATATACTGCCAGACCTTGAGCTTAATTTTGTTTCCGGTGATTCAGTTGTGAGTCTTCAGGAAGACAAAATTATCGAAATCATGCAGAGGGAGTTTAGTGATGAGCTGGCAGAAATGGTGGAACTTCACCAGAGATATCTGGCAGAACCTACTGAATCAGATATCCCCACAATTATAGAAGACAAGAAGCAAAGGATTAAGGAGAGGCTTACAAAGGATTTCAATGCAGAATATCCTGAATTGGGAAATCCGCTTTTTTTCCCACTTGAATTCTTTTTCTTATATTTAGATGAGAACGTTAAAGTGAAAGATGAGACAAAACGTGGATTCACCGGCGTCATTGGCAATCCGCCCTGGAACAACCTCAAGCCAAACAAGAAAGAATTTGCCGCAAAACATCCGGAAATCTTCGGTGAGGGCATATCAAAGTATTCCATGCCGGGAAAGGAGTTTGAAGAACTCTTCATTCGAAAGATCTCTGACCCGGATGCGAATGCTCTCTGGGAATCTTATGTACGTGATTTCAGGGCCCTATCAGAGTATGTCTCCAAAAATTATCCCCTGCAGTACAGCGGAGATAATTCGCTGCAGAAGATATTTACTGAGAGATTCATGCAACTGAGTAAAAGAGCATTTTGCCTTCTTGTGCCGTCTAATCTTCACACTGACGAGGGAACCTACCTCTTGAGAAAGGAGATTATGGAAAACTGGGAATTGAAGGAACTCATTTCATTTGAAAACCGAGGGAAAGTATGGTTTCCTGATATCCACGCACAGTTCAAATTCGACATGATCACCGCCTCGAGAGAAAAAACTGGTAAGCCGTTTAAGGCCAAGTTCTATGTAACTGATTGGAATGAAATTAATGATGCATTCAGTTACCCAATAGGTCTTGTGGAAAAGGTCTCCCCCGGAGTCTTGGGCATCACAGAATTCAGGTCACGCGATGACATACCTATCGTTTCGAAAATCAGAGGTGGCCATAAGTTGCTAAGAGAAACTGGGTTAGTTATTAGAAGTGAGTTGCACGAGACCAACGATAAAGATATTTTCTCATACTCTGAGAATGGGTTGATCCTCTACGAGGGAAAGATGATGCATCAATACAACCAGAAATTCAGCACGAACACTTATTTTGTGGATGAAATAGATGGTAGAAAGCGACTTCTTGGTAGAGCAACTAGCAGAATCCTTGAAAAGTTGAAGACCGGAGGGCATTCCATAAGTAAGGAAAGAATTCAACAAGAAATAATTAAAGGGACAATCAAGATGGATTACGAACGCGAAAGGTTAGTTTTCAGGGATGTGGCCGGAGCCACAAACGAAAGAACACTTATTTCTTGCATTATCCCTGCCAAAAACTTCCTGGCGAACACTCTCCCGTACGTCGAACCTTTTGAAGTTGGTATAAAAGATGAAAACATCATCGTACAGGAACTGATTGGGAATCACATTTACTATATCCAAGCCCTATTCAACAGTTTCGTCTTGGATTATTACGTTAGGCAGAGAGTCACTTCCCATCTAAATTTCTTTTTTGTATATGAACTGCCAATACCTGAGGTCAATAAGGAATTGGAGTCTATAATTATAGATATGTCAAAGCATCTTATCAATAACAACGATGTGAACCTAAGGGCGAGGCTAGAATCAACCATTGCGAGAGAGGTCTTTGGTCTAAATTTTGCTGAGATGGAGATAATATTGAATTCTTTTATCTATGGTAATGTCGATAAAGAGTTGACTGGCAAAATATTAGAAGAAATGCAACACAACTAGCTGCCGATAGTACCACCTTGAAAACTATACAGATACCTCAAGGCTGTATTGTGCCCAGAACCAGTATGTGTTCCAGTATTGTCGTTTTTGGCCGAAATTGAGGGAAAGCCAACTTTCGCGGTTCAGGACTAATAAACTGAAGGCATTGGTTCCTCTTCCATGGTCTTCTTTGGCCTCAGTTCAAGTGCTTCCTTGAAAGAACTTGCAGAGAGGAACTTGTCTGCTAATGCCCTGTAATTGACAAAAGTTCCTGCATAGCCGAGAACACGCCGAGCATCGGCTATCATTTCGAGCTGATCCTCTGTCCAAAGGGGAGAAACAAAACCTCTTCTGGTAAGCGAATTCAATGGAATATATCTCATCGGATAAGCGGAAGCCCCCCATTTCATCAGGTCCCGTAGCCGGTGGAAAAAGTCTGCTGGAGTATCCCCTTTCTTGTGCTGTTCATCATAGAAATTATGGAGAACATAAAATATCAGATTCTTCTTTTTATATCCTGCATTGCCAAGATACTCTATGGCTTTCTCAATGTAAGGGCCTTCCCAGGGCCAGTCGTATGCCATATGTATTGATGGTGACTTGATATCTGCCAGGATATTGGCAAATTCTTCAGTCATCAATCTTGCATCGAGTCCCTGGTTAAAGTCAGCTTTATAGCCGCCATCCCTTAGCTCAATAAGGATATCCTTGGCATATGGTGATGCAAGGAAGTCATTGTCCCAGATCACTACTTCTTTGTGGGCTGGATGAATCATCGGTAGAATTGAAAATTTGGGTTCTTTCATGCCTCCTTCTATTTTAGGGACAACGCAGAATGGACATTTTCTGATACATCCTCTGGTAGTGAAGACAATCGATTTATTCCAGTCTTTCCACTTGTCAACTTGGTTCAAAAGATGGTAAGCAGGCAATAGATTTTCAGCTTCACTTACCAAACCAGAATGAACTTTGACGTAGGGAAAATTCTTCTTTAAGTGGCTAGGAAGTAATGTTGCATATATCCCACCGACATAGATTTCTGATGATGGGAAGCGAGCATGGTAATACTCTATACTTTCATGCACTGGTTTCCAGGAATAAGTAAATAGTGAAGTAATGTAGATCTTTATTGGGTTGAAATCTGCTATCTCATTCTTACCTCTTACGAGTCTGACTTCTGACCATCTCCTCTCTTCAAGTCTTGCAAGCTTGAGCAAACCGAGTGGGGGGTATTTTGTGTAATAATCTGGTTCAACCATCAGGATCTGAGCAGCACTTGGGATCCTCATGGATCCTTTACAGACACTTTCTATTTAATGGAACCGATTTCAAGTGGTTTTTGTTTGAATTGCCCTATTAGGTAAACTATGTAATCCCCAATCATCATTGCATGGAAAATATGCCTTGGCTTGTCAAGTTCCTTCATAAAGCTATGAGACGCTGGGTGTCGGAAGAAATAAAAAGAGGATATTACTAGTCTACTGAAATTCTCATAGAATTTTCCCACATCTCCACCATTCAAATCTGGGGGTTCGTTTTTACTTTTGAAATCCTGAAGAAGTTTTTGTAGGTCATCAACTTGTTTCGCAGGTGGCCAGCCCGCTCTCTTTTTCAGTAACTGTTCTATAAAAATGAATGCACTACTCGCAACCTGTCGGATATTTCCTGATTCAATGTTACTGGCCAGTTCAGGATCAATTACATTTTCCCTCAGAAATGTCTGCACCGCAGTAGGGAAGGATGGTTTCCTGGGTCCCTTCTCCTCCGTACTTCCTTGGGGTGCTGATGGAGAAATTGTTCTCGCCGGAAATGGAAGAGCAGATGCGCGAACGCGGATACGCGGTGAAGCGGCGCGGCCACATCGGCCCGGTAGAGGCGCAGGCGGCGCTGCACAGCTATACACGC
>JAJYDZ010000057.1:4592-8452 GCA_021790415.1 Thermoplasmata archaeon
GCCGCCAGTTGGTTTTTAGGCTCATCTTTTACCACTTTCTGGAGGTCCGCGATCTTCTTATCTCTTTTCTGCCTCTTTTGTTCCATCGAATGTTTTAGGTTGTTTATTTGGCTTTCCAGAGCGCTCACGGTCCCCTTGTTGCCCAGTTTGAAATTCTCATCCTTTTTTCTTTCTAACTTTTGGACCCGTGTGTTCATGTTGTTGATAACTACTCCCAAGTCTGAATCAAGTTTGGGGTAGTAACTGTGAATGTCAGAAAGTAGCTCGATGAGTTCCTTCTGAAACTTAATAAGCCTACCTGAATTAGCAAACCAATTACGTTCTGAGTTGACTTCAAGACCTGCTTTTTCACTGACAAGAATCTCACCAACAAGTCTTCGTTCTATTCGCGCCCCTGTTCTAAAGTTCAGTGTATCTTTGTCTCCTATAACCATCCCTTTGAATCTGACTAAGACTCCGCTTTCATCAAAACTTCCACCTGATTTTGAATAACAGAACCAAGCCTTCACCATTGGATCTCCCTTGGAACCTGGTATAGGGATGACTTTGGTATAAGGCGGAAATAGTTCTTGGCTCATGTCATCGTACCTTTCCACCGGGTCCAATTTACCTGACCCATCATCAACATCGATTCTAACCTTTTTCCCAAAACCAACGCAGAAATCGTCTATTTCTTTTTTCCATTGAAATTTCTTACTTATCTCAACAATGATGTTATCTTTCACAAACGCTTCAATTTGTGAAACTGTAGGTATATTCGTCCGATCTTCCAGGAGGTCTTCAAAAATTATTCTTGTAAACTGGTCATTTTCTGATGCGGCCACTGTGCTCGGCTTGACTGAAAACACTTCCGTAAGTACCTTCTCAAATGGCAATCTCCGTTTTTTTTCATCCGCGAGAATACTGTAGTATTTCCCTGCATCGAAAGTGGCCTCGAATACAGAGCTGCTTTTCTTTTTGGTCAACACCCTGATTTTATTTGAAATGCCGAGGCCCGCATAAAAGCCAATACCCAGTTCTCCTATCTTCCCGGGGTCTGTTTCTGGGCTTCCTAGGCTGAAAGCTTTGTCTTCAATTTCCTCCTGATTCATCCCAGAGCCATTATCATTAATGCAAAGCTCCTTTCCTCGAATAATAATTTCTATATCCGTTGCACCTGCGTCGATTGAATTTTGGAGATATTCTCTAATCCAGGTAGTCTTCCCGGTATACAAGCGTCTACCCATGATGTCTGGTGCATTAGCATAAACTGTAACCATTGTTATTTTCACTCCTAATATGCCACTTTTCAAGAGATTTTTTCATTCAAGTAAGCAAATATTTGACAATTGTATAAATATAAATTTTTGTGTTATGAAGAGGTCTAGTTCTGGATGCACTCAATTTCTCTTTTATCTGGTCAACCACTCTGTTAATTCATTTAATCAAACATCTGTCTACCTGTGAATTCCGTTTTCAGATACTACAGGGACAAATTCAATTGGTTCAAGCAGATGCTTGCAATTCTGCAGGAAAATATAGACCAATTTGAATCAGCTGTTGATGTATTCGGGGGGTCAGGCAAAGTTATGCTCAATAACCCTGATGGGTGGAAAAAGTTGAAGGTGTACAATGACCTCAATGAAGATCTTTACACAACGTTCATAGCCCTACAGATCCGAAAAAGAGATCTTCCCTTGTTATGAAACTGAGAATGACCTTCGCACATGAAAAAGTGTTCAAGGAAATGAGGGCCACCAGGTATGCGAGGGAAGTGGACACGGCCTTCAGGCTGATTTACTTGCAGTCGTTTTCATTCATGGGTGACGGTACAACCTTTGGCAGGAGATACAAGGACCGCACCGGGATGTCGGGGTTCACCATTGAGAATTTCACTTATGTGAAAGATTGGACCATTGAGAACGAGGACTTCCGGGACTTGATGGGATTGTACAACAAACCTCGAGTGCTGTTTTACCTGGATCCACCTTACGTGTCATCCGGGAAGAAATACAAGCACAACTTTGACCTGAAAGATCTCATGGGCCTGAAGAAATCCATGGGTGAACTCATCGGACCCTATCTGTTGAACCTGTTCTCACATGATCATGGAATGGGGGAAATCTTCGGAGCCCCGAACAGGGTGACCGAATAGGTCGATCCCCTGGCAGATAATTGCAGGAAGCGGTGGAGATGTGGATATTGGTGAGACTCCCAAAAGTAACCCTAAAGAAGCTCCCCACGAAGTGAATCTATTAGTTCCTCGGCCTCATCAATTGTAAGGACTTCAAGCGACGATTTTCCAATTCTTTCTAAGAAATCGTGAACGATGCCTAAGCTGTTCAGATCATTCAGTTTTTCCTTAATGTACGTCATTTGACCAAAGGTGATCTTATTGCTTTCTGGCCTGTATCCCAAGGAAGCTTGTCCATTATCGGTAGGATAGCGAATAGACCTGGCGTTTATTCCAATTTCTTCCTTAAGCTGAATTGAACCAAATGTTGCCCTCGTGGTGTTGTAAGGGTCTTTACCAACATATTTGAATATTGAACTAACCAGTTGTCTCAAACCCGGTGGCACCCGTTGTTTGATCCTGCTCATTTCGGGGCTCAGTCGCCTACTCGGTGGGGCAGGAGATAGACCCTGAGATCGTTTAAACTGAACATATTGAAGAACTAAAGACGCTAATCCAATCGAAGTGTTCAATCCAGCCCATACATCAATGGAATTTTCGGAAGGCTTGATGAAAACGGATTGTGTTCCATCAATCCCCTTCTGGTCCACTGTTTTGAGAAGCCCTAAGATTACCCAATGGGATTCCCAACTGCCGATACCTTGTATTTCTATGTAAAGGGTACTCTCTTTTTTTGAAATGAAATTATCTGGGGTCAAGTTTCTTCAAATGTAATGATGATGTCTTTATATGAATTTTTATAGAAATACCATATGAATTACCATATTAGGCGAGGAAAGTGTTTGGTGAACGTAGTGATAAACTTCGGTGCCACAGCTGATAGATGTTTCTCATATTTCGAAACGTGGTTCATCTTTAAGGACTCCAGTCCCAAGGAAAGTGCAAGACAAACTTGGAATAAAGGAAGAGGATATAATTGGATTTTACGAGGAAAATGGCAGGATTTATCTTAAAAAGATGAATTAACATTAATTGTGGGAAAAAATATTGCCGCATGACTGATAAGGTGGTATGGCAATCTTACGCCATTTTCTCTTCATTTCTCTGGTACTCTTGATCGGTACCATTTATTTTACTGTGCCTTTTCTGGTGTCCACTAATGACTATTCACTCGCAGCCTATTATCTAACGCCTTCCTACCCTTTGGGGATAATAACATCTGTGTTCATCTATGATGGGGGGTATGACTGGCAATGGTATATGCTGTATGCGACAATGTTTCTCCCTCAATCGCACATGAGATAAGAGACCTCATCTACCCATCTTTATCACAATATGTAAATATATCTCAAATTAAGCTTCGTGAGAATGAAAAATGTGTTATCGCAGTTGAAATAGACGCTACGCCATATTGTTATGGTATTAAGAAAAAAGCAGGTAACAATGAAACGGCTTATCAGTTTTTTATAAGAAATGGTAGTAGTGAGCCTATCACCCCTATTGGCTTAAATATGTTAATTCCTGCCAAAGCACCACCCATGGGAAATCACATTAGCAAAAGATCTGCAAGGCATCATAAGACTTCCAAATCTATTCCTGCACAATGATCCTGAAGCCTTTCCATTTTACCTTAAATCCAGCCTTTTCAAGTGTTTCGGCTGGCGGCAGCCCCATGAACTCCAGATAGTCCACCATTGCCTGGCTGTCGGGATATAGTGCTTTGAGGTGTGAATTAACCTCCTCACTG
>JAJYDZ010000058.1 GCA_021790415.1 Thermoplasmata archaeon
CTGACAGAGAAGTCTTCAGATATAGACCAACTGTTATTGTATCCACAGTTGATAAATGGGCGGGTTTATCGCAACAAAGAAGAGCTCGTGCATTGTTAGGGTCGAGAGGTAGCATGTGTCCCAGCGGGCACGGGTTCATACCCAGCGGCGACAAATGTGAAAACAATAGAGAAGACGACCTTTGTGAGAATATAGGTGCTAATGAACCTGCTTCCTCTGGGCCAATACTCTCAATTCAAGATGAAATGCATTTGCTAAAGGAATCATTTGGCACCATCTCATCCCATTTTGAAGGACTAATTGAAGAGATTGTTTCAAGAAATTCAAAGGGGAAAAAGATAAAGCACGTTGCAATGAGTGCCACTCTAAATGGTGTTCAGTCTCAGATAAGAGAGTTGTACAAAAAGAAAGCTTTCGTGATATCTGGGGAATCTTCTATTATAGAGAATCCCGCTTTTGATCTTTTTTTCAGAAAGAAGGATAACACCAAGAGACTGATTTATGGAATGATTCCTAACCTAAGAGATAACCATTATGCCACCTTGAGGACTGTACTGCATGCCATTGAATTCTTAGATAGAGAACAACGTGAATTCAAAGACGATCCACATACCTGGTCCAATAAATACAATATGATAGATGAAAACGAAGCTGTTCAGACTTTCAAAGATTTCTTAACAATTTTGACTTATCATTTGAAGAAGCAAGATGCCGAAGATATGGACAGATTCACAGATGCCGTTATAAACGGTGTACTGAAAGGAGAAGCGCATATAAGTGCGAGAGGTACTGTTCTTACGGGAGATAAAGGTATTGAAGAATTAAAGAATACCATCGATAGAATCAAGAGTAAGGCCAGAGATTATATCACAGAGAGGCAAATATCTGCGAACAGCTCCTACGAGCCTGTGTTTTCTACATCAGTTGTCTCACACGGTGTAGACTTGGAAGAACTCAATTTGATGGTATTTCAAGGAATCCCATATACGACTTCGGAATATATTCAAGCATTGTCAAGAGTAGGTAGGAAACGCGAGGGAGTTGTCCTGGTATGGCTTTATCCGAATCGAGTAAGAGACGGTAGCTTTTTCAAAAATTTCAAAAGATATCACGAATCGCTTGACCATGAGGTTCTTCCGGCACCGATTAAGCGAAACTCAAGACTCGGAGTCAAGCAAACAGTAAACTCCATATTTTGCTCGGGAGTAATACAATTCCTCTCTAACAACCACGGAAAACCATTAATTTATAAACAAGATATAGAAGGTCTAGATTCTACAGATAAGCAAGAACTGATACAGTTTATAAGGTCAGCTTATGGAGAACATACCAACTTAAATATCGAACTAGAGGTGGAGAACCGGATAAACCAGATTTGTGGTAGCCACAACGATTCCCACGAATTTTTCCCAAGTGTACTTGCAGATAGTGGAGAGTATTATTACCGTAATCAAAGTGGGATGAGAGGTATACAGGGCTCTCTAATTCTTAAGCCCACATATCATACTAGGTCACTGCTAAAGCAAATAGAAGGGGATGATTAGATGGATAAGTGGCAGCACAACATAAACGAAACTAGTTCTCTGTTCCAGGGTCACGTTGACCAACTGTTCTCATTAAATAAAATTGGGTTCAAAGTGACTGACATATATGATGATGATAACAAATTACTAGAAATGAACAACGAACGATATAGAAGGTTTTTCACACTCAGGATTAACAAGTTATTGGATAAAAGGGGCAAAGATGGATACGAACATCATAAAATAATTGATCTAGACAGGGGACTGAAGATCGTATATCCGAGGATGACTAATGACAGAGAAAATGATCAGTCGGGTACTTTTGAACTTTACCCAAGAACGGCGATTTGCCCAAAGTGCCACAGATACGTGAGATTAGACAAGCAAGAAGACAAGTGCGATTGTAATGTAAAATTGGGTCAATTCACGTTTGTCGCATTCTGTGATGAGTGTGGGGCTCATTATCCAATAGATGCTATGTCTAATATTTTGAATGACTGCAAGAAATGCGGCTTCAAAAAGGGGCTCAGAAAGATTGTTTGGGGCCAGGCTGACGACTTAGGTTCGTACTCTGTCTCTTGCATTAAATGTAATAATACTGAAAAATTAGTATTATACAATTGCGATCACACAGACCATCAAACCGATAAAGTACGTTCTACAAAACCCCACAGCAAGTTCAGGGGGGTCCCGGCTAGGGCTGGTGCCATTATCCACCCTATGACATTAACTCTTCCGAATTTACCTATAATAGCTGAGACTGAGAATGGGGTAAGTAGTAGCCCTAATGTTACTTATTCTAGGGCTTTTTCTGAGGCATTCAATTATTTCTTTAAAAACTTGGACTTAAGAGTACAAGAGTCACTGCTGTATTTACCAGAATTTTGGGATTCCCTAAATTCTGATACAGTTTTCTGGAGTAAAAGTCACATAGTGGATCTCAGGTCTTTAATGGACCTAGAAAATCAGGAACCTCTATCTTGGGGGTTTGGGTCTAAATTCCGGTTTATACAAGGGTTGTTGGTAGAAGCAAAAAACAAAATTATCATATCAAATAAGCAAGTGGAGATTCGGGATAAGTATGGTATCGAAAGGATTGAGAATTGTCTAGACCAAGTAAAAGATAAGTCCTTGGATGAGCGAGAACAACAGGGAATGCTCCTCTTGCGAGCAGTTCAAACCTCAAACGAAGATGATAGCAAAACTTACGCTAAACTCGTTCCAGAGTCCAGATATCCTGATAACGGATTATTCTTAGAAAGATTAGGGATTGAAAGAATTGGGTATATTCCTAATCTACAAATGCTACAAGCTCTGATAGGAGTCGTGGAAGGCTCGATGAGAAAAGACCCTATGTTATTTAGAACGATTGATGACCTTAATGGTAAACCAACTGTTTATGTGCGAAAAATGCTGACAGAAGGAGTTTACTTTAAGCTTAGAAGTGAGAAGATTTTGAGTTGGCTATATTCTAACAAAATAGTAAGTGAAAATTCGTCTCCTTTCGGCAAACAAAAAGAAGGAAAATTGCGTGGGCTCGTAGCATCAGACGAACAGATTAAAGAGAAAGTCCATTTATTGTTACATACCTTTTCTCACACATTGATTCAGAACGCGTCTATAAACACTGGACTAGAGACTCAAAGTATTTCAGAAATGCTGTTCCCTTCTATTGGAATGATCCTTCTCTACTCCACGAATCCAATAAATGTGGGAGGATTAGAGTATACTTATGATAATTTGCTGTATGACTGGCTGCAAAGAGTTAGAGAACTTGCTGAAGAATGCCCTCAAGATCCAGCTTGTATGATAGACGAAGGAGGTGCCTGTAATGCTTGTTTATTCGTTCCTGAATTTGTGTGTGAGAATTTCAACGAAAATTTGGACAGAGATTGTTTGGTCGGCGAAATAAGGTATAAAGAGGGGTATTTTGATGTCCGAGAATGAATTGCGGCATTGCCTGATAGTCAACAAGATTAAGCATGCAACTAGGGAGAATGAAAAAGGATTTACAATTCAAACTCTGTTGTACAACGAAAATTTGTTAAACGGGATAAGGGAATCTGAAATTAGGGAAGCCGTTAATTGGGCCATCAGGAAAGGCATAATCAATATAGAAACTAAAGAGCGATTTGGTGATACTGTCTTCATTTTTTCTAATAGTGTCGCACTGTCATCTTTTGATGATAGTATTAATATTTCAGTTACAGCCCCGCGTTCATCGAACTACAGCCTAGGGGAGATAATAGACAGAAATGGTTTCATTACTACAGTTTCGACATTTAAACAAATAATATCTTCCGCAAAGCAAGCGATTAGAATATCTTCTCCTTTTCTACAAAGGAATGTTACAAATGTTAATAGTCTACCTGAACTGGATGAAATACTATTGTCTGCATTTCGGCGTGGATGTAGAATTGTAATTTTGTCAAGGGAGGCTAGAACTAGAAGAGGGTCTGATCTTGCATGGATAATGGACTTAGCTAGGAATAATGGATTTACAGAAAAGTTAGAGATTTTCGACTACCACAAGTCCAAAAAAAGTGGGGAGATAGATTCAAGCACTCATGCCAAACTGATCATTGCAGATGAAGAAATAGCATACATAGGAAGTGCCGAGCTGAGGTTGAATAGCCTATATAAGAATTTTGAGGTGGGAGTGATGCTTAGAGGACCAATGATCATAGGTCTGATTGAACTTTTCGACACTATGACTAGTGTTGCTAAGAGGGTGTACTAATTTGGTTGGTTATGTACAATTCATAACTCATGAGAAGCAAGATGAGGTTATATCCGGCTCTGATAATGATGGAGCCCCAAAATCCTTGCTTGGACCAGTGACTTCAACAATCATTGAAAATGTCATTCAAGGAAATGTTGTGCTGATATTCAGCCAAGGTGACCTAAATCTCACACCGTTGTTAGCATCACTGTCTTTGGAAACTGATTCTAAAGGAAGAGACATATTGATAGGGATTCCTAAACACAGGTATAATCAACTTAATACTCTTTATTATGAAAATTTCTTCTCACTTACCAAAGGAAATGGTCAATTTTTCTATAAGAATACATTGTGGTGCAGTGTCAAGAAGAAAGATTCAGATGATGAAAGTGAAACATTATTAGAGTTAGATGATATTAAATTTAAACCAAAGTGGGGCAACAGAAAATATAAGGAAGATTTTGAAGCTTCAACCTTGAAAAAAATAAACGACAGGAGCATAAATGAAAGATCTTTTATTGTCACCTTCCCATTTTCAGTTGGATTTGCAGATATAATATTGGATAATGCGGTTTTAATGATAGAAAGTGAAAGTGTACGGTTGCGCCCAATAGTCCCCAAACTCATAATCTTAGAATCACCTTTGACCCTTTAATGCCCCTGATAGATTATCTGCTTAAAAGTGAAATTGGTGCAGTAATTCACTTTTCATGGCCCTACATTGCAGGACTTGAGCGTTTCCTTGGCACGTTTATTGCTTCAAACGAAGGGAAAAGCAACAGACTTAAGAGTTTTCATTTAGGAAAAAGGTTTTCGTTCGAAATCAAGGATTATGTTATACAAGATATTCTCCACTCTACTCATGAACATTCCATACTTTCAGCAATGAATAACCATCCAGCATTAAAGCAAGTATCTTTAGAGGGTAGGAACTGGGAAACTTACTACCCATCGCTGGGCAGTGCGAACTCGCAGAACATACTTTTGTGTGCTCCTGTTAATAAATCAATCAATCTTCCTACTTTAGATGAGACTCTCAGAGAGCTTTCCACATCTGACAAAAGAATTAAGGAACTAAAAGTGGCTCTGAAAGACATTATTTTACCAGATAACTCGAGGTATCTCTTCAGATTTATGCCCTTCGTTGATTCTTTTGTTCCACCCGTTTCACTTGGGTATACGTTTAAATTTGACGACAATACATATAGGAGATTGGAGTTATTGCAAGTAATAACAGAAGTTAGAGAAAAAGTAGAGGATTCCGATCATTTCTTGTTAGACTCTCTCGCTTCTATCGTTAAAAGAATGTCTGAAACTTTCAATTTTGTACATTATTTACATAACCTAAAGACTCCACCCGTGAATACAAAGTACTCTGCAGTTGTTTCCTTCTTAATTAAGGCTTTATTTCATGGTGAGGATCAACATATTATTCTCTGTGACTATAATCCTAGATTAGGATTCAAAAATTACATGTCCAAGTACCTACGTGAGATTTTTCAACTTATTGAAAAGCAATTGCCCTTCAGCTATAATAGGTTGCAAAGGGGTGATTTTATTATGTTTTTTGGGGAGAAGTTTTATTTCGATATAGAAGCAGAGAATTATGAAATAACTAAGTTTGAGTTTAATGAAAATGGTTCCGGTCTATCATTTGAAATTATTGCAAGTTTAACGGTATATGATGGTAAGAAATATACTAGCAAGAAAGTGACTGTAGAACTTGAAAGTATGGAAGAGCTTCATAGAAATATCAACCATTATGATTTTAAGAATACGATATTGTTGCTTCCAGGACCTCTACCAATTTTAAGATTTGACGGAGAAACCCCAGTTATATCAGATGGTATAGATTTATTTCTCCGGCCCTTCAAAAAAATAATTGTATTTATTAACCAAGGGGAAAACTACGTAAGAGCTATAAAACAGATAGTGACAATTAAAGACTTTCTTTTCGGTAGTAGAGATAATCCCATTGCAAAGAAAGATCTGCAAATATCTTATCAGCTCAACAACTCGCCAGAAATGAGAGCCCGATTTGATAAGGTATTTAGGAGAGTAGCTGTATCGGATGACTCAAACGGAGTTCCTGGAAATACCTTCGAATTACAAGGAACAATTGATGAACCTATCAGAGAAGAATTCATGGAAAACGAGGCAAAAGTCGATACTGAGTACTACAGGACTCTTAAGGAACTGTGGGGGACTATATCTAGAAGCAAAACAAATACTGCCCCATCCCCTGTAAAGTATGAGGCACCAGAAGAATATAGTCAGATTAGAGTAAGGTACGACCTCAGTGGTGCAGAGGAATATATCTTAATTCGTAAGGGGACCTATGTGAGATTAGTCGAAGAAGGAAATAATGAGATAATATTAGTTGAAAACTTGCTACCTGGTCAAAGAATGGCTTACTTGAAGTCAGACACTAGAGAGAGCTTGGATAATTACTTCATTCGAAATTATTCGAGTTATAGTGGAATTACAGTGGAACAAATTTACGAACCGTTTAAATGCTTTGGGATATTTTATAATGTACTGTCAAAAGTCGATTTTTCTAACAATTATTCAGAAAATGATTTTGCTCCCTTGTATTGGCTTAGCAGCTCAGAAAAACAACAACTATATAAGAATATTCAATTTTTTATGGAGCCCGTCAATAATGAAAATACTAATTCTGAGCACATCAGAGAGCACTTCAAAAACTCCATAGTGTGGGAAATATTAACGAAAACGACAACCGATTTGTTAAGAATTGCAAAAGAAAAATTTACCTTAAATTTCAGTATAAATTTAGACAGTCTTTACGTACTTGCACAATTATTTGGCTTTGATTATGGGGAAAGCTCTTTTAAATCGTTAATGAGTGACTTGCTATCTGGAAAAACGAAATATTTCTTTATAGATGAAAATAATCTTCTCGCTATTGCCCGTCTTTTAAACCATACCTTGATAATTGACAACTATGAGAATTTGACATCTGCAGGAAAAAATATTAGAACAGTCTTACAGCATGTAGGGAAGTCATTGAATAGAGTCATATCGGGCAACAAACGGTACTTAAGCGATATGGACTTACTTATAGAAAATAAAGTGACGATATGCACGGTTCTCTAATTTGATTGGATAGGTAACCATGAACAATGTGTTTTTTGAACAAAATTTTAACTTACAACTAAGTTGTCCTGCATTCGAGTACATATCTTTAAGAGATCTATGAGAATTAATTATAGTCGAGTGTGTTATTTTCTATACCAATTGAATCCGCGACATATCGTTAAAAGGCCATAATTCTAGAACAGAATAGGTATAATTAATAATCTATTTGATCATAATAGTTGAGTGATTCCGAGAATTAGCAGTCAGTCTACTGAAATGGTAGTACCCTCTTTTCCGACGGTCTCTCTCCTTGGTCTAAGTTCCAATGCTTGTTCAAATGTTTCTGCTTCGAGAAATTTGTTTGCTAATGCAGTATAACTTACGAATGTTCCTGCATATCCCAGTACCCTTCTTGATTTAGCGATCGCTTCAAGTTGGTCTACTGTCCAAAGTGGAGACACATAACCGCTTCTGGTTAATGAATTCAGGGGTATGTATCGCATCGGGTACGCTGCTGCACCCCATTTCATAAGATCCTGCATTCTGTGGAGAAAATCGGTAGGGGTGTCACCTTTCTTGTATTTTTCATCATAGAAGTTGTGAAGGACATAGAAAATAAGATTCCTCTTCCTGTATCCTGCACTTGCAAGGAGATCTATCGCTTTCTTGATATAAGGTCCTTCCCAAGGCCAGTCATATGCCATGTGAATTGAAGGAGATTTGATGTCGGCAAGCAGCCCTGCAAATTCTTCATTCATCAGTCGTGCGTCCAACCCTTGGTTGAAATCAGCTCTGTAACCTCCATCTCTCAACTCTATTAAGATATCCTTTGCAAATGGAGAAGCAAGGAAATTGTTATCCCATATTACAACTTCATTATGATGGGGATGGATCAACGGAAGAATTGAGAACTTTGGTTCTTTCATTCTCCCCTCAATTTTCGGGACAACACAAAAGGGGCATTTCCTGATACATCCTCTTGTTGTGAAAACGATTGATTTTTTCCAATCCTTCCACTTGTCTACCTGTCTGAGAAGATGATAGGCTGGAAGAATGCCTTCAGCCTCTTCGACCAGACCAGAATGA
>JAJYDZ010000059.1 GCA_021790415.1 Thermoplasmata archaeon
AAAGAGACCTTACCAGAAAGAACAAGAGTATAGAATTGAAAATAGAGGAGTTAAAGCAGAAAATACACAAAAACCCTATGAATAAGCAACTACAGGAAGAATTGAAGGAAATGGAAAAAAAGTTGCAGAAAGTTAAGTGAATTTCCTCCTAACGGTTTACACTGCTAAAATTTGTCAAGTTTAATCATAATTTAAAAATTTGTTATAGATTGTTCTGCAATCTTCCACTATTTCTCTTATTGACTATTTTTATAAATTTAACATATTCCTATGAATGTTTCAAAAGTAAAAAGTGAAGATAATTTAAAAATTATCTTGCTGAAGCCGCTATTCTCTCAATCTCCTCTTTTTTGTTCACGGAGAATGATGTTGCGTCGTTCTTAGATGCCTGTATAAGCTCATCTGCAAGGCATGCCTCAATAGATTTTTTCTTTTTATAAGAAGCGTTGGTTGCCCCCAATGCTATGTTTCTTAATGCTACGTCTACTCTTCTAGACGGGGAAACATCCACAGCCTTTGGAACTGCTATTCCACCATATTTCAATCTGGTAACCTCTTCCCTTGGTGCAGCGTTTTCAATGGCATTTACGAACACCTGAACTGGGTTTAGTTTTGTCTTTTTCTCGATTATTTCAAAGGATTCTCTCAGGACCCTATAGGCACTGTACTTTTTCCCTGTCCAGTTTTCAGTTCTCATGAGCTTGTTCAGAAATCTTTCTATAGTATTGACATTGCGTTTTCCAGCAGAATAGTTCGAAAATCTTCCACCAGTATGTAAATTCAGATACGAATTCAGGTTAATATAATTTGAAAGCCCCTGATCATGGATTTCTATGCCAGCAATTTCATAATGCCCAAATAATTTGATATCCAATTTACCTCACCGTTTTCTCTTTTCTTCCCCTTACAAGCTCGTTCAATGCGATTCCATTTACCTGAACAACCTTATACCTTACTCCTGGGATATCTCCCTTACTTCTTCCCTGTCTTCCCCTTATTCCTTCAACGAGAACTTCATCATGTTCATCAATGTAATTTATTGCACCATCTCCTGGTGCGAAAGCTGTTATTTGCCTTCCATTCTTAATAAGCTGAAGTTTGACGCACTTTCTTATGGCTGAATTGGGCTGTTTTGCTTCAATACCAATCTTTTCAATAACGATTCCCCTTGCCTGTGGTGCACCCTCAAGCGGATCACTCTTTTTCTTTAGCTGTAATATTCTCTTCTTATACTTACTGTCTGACCAGCGGAATTTTTCCCTGTCGTTCTTCAGCTTTGTTCCTGCATTTTCTCCATTTGCCAATAAATCACCTTTAATATGATCTTAAATTACTATCAGAGATAGGTAAACCGGTAAATGAGAGGAGAATATAAATCCTTTTGGGATGCAATGTTCTTAATTTGCAATATTCAATTTTCTCTCTATTACACTTAAAAAATCACGCTGGTGCAGAATCATCGTTTTTCCCATATCCCGCCTCCTTTCCTATTATTGACCGGATTCTCAAATATGCAAATGCGTAAATTACAAGGGGTATTACTGCTAACATAGCATATATTGAGATAGTTGTAGAGAAAGCTTCTAATTTGGATTGGTTTAGAGAACCTGATGAAAATATGCTTTTGACAGTCGATGTCAGTGAACTGTACAATATGGAACCTACAATGACTTCCACAATAAAATATGAAATCATACCGATTAACAGAATTAATTTACCCTTCTCATCTTGCAGACCGTATGTTATTGTGAAATAAGCTAATGAACCAATCATTCCTGCTATTATTGTTGATATTATTATACTCTGAATTTCAGATGTGATCGTGCTCTGAGAGACGGTTGAAGAGGTGATAGTACTAGAAACTATGCTCAGAGTACCGGCCACACCTGCAATTACTCCAATGATAATGGAAAACACGTAAATAATTATGGATAATATTACAAAGGTAGAATGTTTTGATTCAAAGTTATGCCTGTTTAGGAAAATTAAAATGACTCCTATAAAATTAAGCAAAAATCCTAAATATTGAATGTATGGAATCCATGCTATACCTGTCCCAATTCCAAGCAAAAGGAGCCCAGTAATTGTATTAGATATATCGCCTTCGAACTTTACATTATTGTTTACCTTAGAATCTGCCATTGCTAAATTGTTTTGAGGCGCCTCCGTTAAAGATTTACCGCAAGTTTCGCAAATTGCAGCAGTTATTGGATTTGTAGCCATGCAATAGGGGCAGCGAATGGTTTGCTCATTGTTTTTATTATCCATAAATTTCTGGTGTTGATAATCAGGATATATATAATTTTATCATAGCAAAATTAATCTATTGAAGTAAGTAAAGATACAGATTTATCAGTTTGAATATAATATCTAATCCCCTATGAAGTATTGAATTGCACCCTTAAATTTACTTCTGTGAACAGACATATTATAAAATAGAAATCCCGGATGAATTTGATTTTAAAACAGAAAAAATTAATTTTTTTCGTTCATGCAATGATTTCATCATCCAACACGCTACGTAGTCTTAAATAGGCTACAGCGAAGAGTATATCGGGAATTATTCCAAGCAATGATAGAACTGTTAAATTGTTTATTAGCGACTTTATTGGCGCTGAATTATAAGTAACGCCGGAAAATGCATTGTTGACTATTGTGGATATGGAATCATAAAGTATACTCCCCATTAACAGTTCAATAATAAATGAGGAGACTAGACCGCATGCCAGAAGCAATTTACCCAAAGCATCCTGTAATGCAATTGTGATAAAGAAATAGGCTATTGAGCCTATGATTGCGCTTAAGACGGCAGCAATTATTTCTCCTTTAAGTTGATTCATGATCAATGTTTCTTTCTGGGCAAGGCCTGAGGAATAATATGAACCTACGACGGTTGTTGTGGAAGACGAGTAAAATACAGTTATAAAAGATGTGACATATATAACTATGGATAGAACCACGTATGTGCTGTGCCTGGAATTGAACTCTTTACGATTCAAAAATATGAGGATCACTCCAACAAAATTAAGAATTAAGCCTAAGTACTTAACTATGGGTACCCAGGCAATTGCTGTTCCAATTGCTAACAATAATAAACCCGTAATCGTATTTGATATATCTTCATCAAACCTCACACTGTTATTCACTTCTGCATAAGTTTCCACAGGGATGGTACTGGCAACACTATGTAAAGGCTTTCCACAAGTGCTGCATATTGTATCATTAACAGTGTTCATTCCAAGACAAAAGGAACAGCGTAAGGTATTTCCAATATTGGGTTGACCCATAAATTCCAGCATAAATAATAATTATATATAATATGTGTTTTAAATTAAATCAACTAGAACCAATCTAAAATAGTTATTATTACCCAATCTCATGCTTTATTTGAATTCAATCATTATTTGCCAGTCTGACTTATCCTGCACTATTGAGGCTTTTATTCCCTCTCGTTGGAGTCTCTCAAGATTTTCCGCAGCATCTGATTCCTTCTGGTAGTGAAGATAAACTGCATCGAATCCTATTTGCGGCATGAGGGATTGCCTGCCAAATATCCAGGCTATCTTTTCCATAACGCTGCTGAATTGCTCCTCAGTCACATTCATAGTCCCAGATCTGATTTTATCTATACCCTTTTTGTAAATCTCATTATAAATCAATGAATTAGCTCGCTTTGCTATCTGACCATCTGATGGACTCCTGATACCTCTATAAAGAAAGTAACCGCCCACGATTATGAGTACCACGGCAACATAATAATTTCTGAGCAATATGAACAGAATGCCTATTAAAACTATGACTGTACCCAGAGCGGTTTCCTTTTGGTCCATTGAATGATAAGGGAATACAACTTAAAAAGTATTATTGAAATAGTATAACTATTTCGTCTTTGATACGATCCTTATAACATCCCGATCTTTCAATTCATAATTCCTTCCAAGTATCATTCTTGTTCGACCATCAACAGCCCTTATGAAACCTTCGCCAATATCCGTGTGGATCATATAGGCAAGATCTTCCGCTGTCGATGAATGTTTCATAAGAAAAGCATCGGGAAGAACCTTCCCCTTTTTATCAGTCCATTTTGATTCATCGTATACTGGGTATACAACAATATATTGCAGATAATCGTATATTATCCTACTAAACATACTGGAAATTCTCAATATTTTTCCACTTGAGAAGAGTGATGATATCTGGGATAGTGCGTTTTTCTGTGCAGAACTGGCATTTTCCTTAGGTTTTATGGATTCAGGAGAATCAATGAGTCCATGATTTAGTGCCTTCCATATTGAAAGCTCATAATCAGCGCTTATGATGGAATATCCCATTTCCGGCAACCTTTCCATTGTATTCACATCATGAATCAGATCTCCTTTGTTTACAACCCGGATAACAGGCTTGATGTGCTTGAAAACGGATCTGGAAAAATTCATAAAATCATCTTCTGACCATGCTGAAAGCGCATGTGGAAAAGATTCCCTGGAAAGTACAATCTTAATCTGCTCCCTGTTAATCCCAAAAAAAGACATCTTTGTGATGAGTTTCTCATCCAGTGGTGAATCTGTTGCATCCTCTTTTTTCGCAAATCTCTGCCAGTCTCTGGAAATCCTTGATGCAAACCATGTGAAGATTTCATTCTCTGTTTCTGAGGCAGCTTTTTCAATGCCTTCCGGGGTGAGGGGTTTCCCGTCATCGCCCATTGGGTTTACCAGATTTACTATTGCATTGAGATCACTCACACTGTCAAGAAACTGGTTACCCATGCCCTTTCCCTGACTTGCACCCTCCACAAGACCTGGAACATCTGCAATCTCTATGGGTATTTCCCTGATTCCGTTCAGGCATCTTCCATAATTGGGATTGCACGGAACATTAATCTCTAAATGAGGACACTTATTTGTTATATATGCTACCCCCACTTCCGTGCTGGTTGTGGTAAAAGGATAATTTCCTATGGCAACCGCTGTTCCAGTGAGTGCAGAAAAAAGGGTTGATTTGCCTGAATTGGGCTTCCCAATGATTCCTATCTTCAGAGACATTTCAAAGGATCTTTACAGAAACTCTTCTCATGTCATATCCCTTTGGACAGTCGATCTTTTCAGTGATCCTATCAACCGTAACTTTCATTGAATCCTTCTTATGGATGAGATTGCAGGTCTCTATCTCCGGGCATGACAAATGATCACATTTCATTCCTGAAACGTTGATCGTGGATCCTTCCTGAAGCCTGTTACCATATCTTATATTGAGAGATTCTTCAACTTCCTCTACCTCAATTGTGGACACCTTCCCCTGGTTATAAACAAAGCAGGGATTGACTTTCTCCCTTACCTTTGAAATCCGGTAGGTTTTTCCAGCTTCAAGATTGAAGCATACATTCTTTATCCTGCATTCCCCGCACGTTTGCAGAGGAGTAACAAATGTGAAGATGTTACCCTCCCGTGCCTGATCAACTCCAATGAGCGAAATTTTTGACATAAACAATTACCACCTTAAAGTATTCCAGTTATATAGAGAGCGTTTTGAGATGCTTCTCTGCTTAAATCTACTTCTCCTAAAATAGTATATCTTTCCTTCCTTATTCTGTGAGCAGTTCTCACAGCCTCAATCATTAAATCCTCAGGAATTCCATAATCCTTTGCCTTAACGGACAAACCAAATTTTGAATATGTTGAAACCAGAGATTTCCAATCTCCTCCATGAAGGAACATGGATACTACGGAACCTATTGCACACTGCTCCCCATGAATAGCTTTTCCGGGAGTAAGATTTTCAAGGTTGTGAGCTATGAGATGTTCGCTGCCACTGGCAGGTCTCGATGATGATGCTATTGCCATGGATGTTCCGGATGCGAGTATCTGCTTAACTACAAGCCATACCGACTCCTCTACTCCAGGAAGAATTAGATGCGCCTTCTCAATAAGTTCCTTTGCAGCATATTCAGCTATTGCTGCTGCACTGCTGCTGAACTCCTCACCTTTGATCCTGTTTGCAAGTTTCCAGTCGAGTATTGCAGTTTCGTTTGAAATTACATCTGCAGCCCCTGCAGCCAGATATTTGAATGGAACCTTTACCATTATGGAGGTATCTGCTATTATGGAAACAGGCATTGCAGCTTGTTCAGAAACTGACCATCCATCC
Source organism: Thermoplasmata archaeon (assembly GCA_021790415.1). Next base: position 6,145 of record JAJYDZ010000059.1, read on the forward strand.
TTTTTAATTGAAGCTCTGGGAGATGCAATGCCATCGTGGCTTGGTGTTGTTGGGACGCTAACAAATGGAATATTCAAAATATATGCAATTTTCTTGGCAAGGTCGATCTTGCTTCCTCCTCCTACTCCAACCATAAGGCCGGCATTGAATTCCTTGGATTGCGATATGCATGACTCAAGGTTTTCATATGTAGCACCGCCTGTAACGATAATATGATTGTCGATTGATGCGTCTGAGAGATGATTTGAGACCTCATTGCCTGCAAGTTTGATGGTGTTTTCTCCAGTAATAATAACAACTGTTCCCTCACGTATATTTCGTTTGGCAATATTCTTGATCTGTGAAAGAACGCCGTGACCTACATAAATGTCCCTTGGGAACTGCATGGTCCGGAACTTTTCAAACTCCATATCTCACTATCATTAGATTGCAGCATATAAATTTTGACACGCCCCTTTTTCAAAATATATGGATTCCTGTGGACATGTTGCCATTAGCAGAGCTTGCATATTCATCTCGTGTAACAGCGATAATTCCCACAAGAATATCGCCAAAATCCTTTACTGCATCGTCAAGTATGTTTTTCAGCGAATCGGAACCTATTTGATTATATATATTGTAACAAAGCATTCTTTTGGCAATCTCCTCGCCTATGCCGGTTGTTACAATCCCTCCCTTTGGCCCACAATAAAAGCCACAACCGATTATTGGAGTATCTCCTACCCTACCCCTGAGCATTGGAACCGATCCTCCGGTTGAAACAGCAACAGCGAATTTTCCATTAATCCTTGCAATAGCCCCTACAGTATCACCTGTACTTTCCCCAAATCCAAGAATATCCCTGATAAATTTTTCTTTATCATTGAGGCTGTCAGTTCCCTCCTTAATCTTGGTTAGCATTTTTATGTGCCTTTCCAAGGTTCTCTCTGTTGATACATCATAGAATCCGTGACCCATTTTCCTTGCGAATTCAATTGCACCGTCTCCGGACATCATAACATGCGGTGATTTCTCCATTACATCTCTTGCCACAAGAACAGGATTTCTAACGTGTTCTATTGCTATTACAGATCCGAATGTCTTCTCAGTCATCACAGCAGCATCCATCTGAATACTACCATCTATTCTGGGATAAGATCCGGTTCCTGCATTGAAATCAGGGTCATCTTCCAGCTGCAAAACTCCATGTATGGCTGATTCAAGTGAATCTCCTGTCATGGAATTCATTGCATAACCACGAACTCTTTCAGAATAGTCGGTATGCCCTCCAACGCCCCCATGAAGGTAAATGATATTTTCCATATACGCCATATGAATATGTGAATATTAGTTTGTTTGTAGCTCCTCCAGATGAAGAATAAACCTTTAGAAAACATAAATAACCCTTATTTTATCAACCCTAAAGGGCTCGTAGTCTAGCGGTATGATGTCTCCCTGACACGGAGAAGGTCACCGGTTCGAATCCGGTCGGGCCCATTTACAGTTATAAGTAAGTCCATAAGATAATACATCCCTGAAGTACTTTGAGATTCTTGACTCCAAGTGTACCAAGTCTCTAAAAAATAAGCTACAAGAATAACGCAAGAATGCCTGAAAAGTCGTAGCCGTAGGACTAACAAGATTACCTGACAAATACCCATTGGTTAGCGAAAGTCTAATAAAAAAGTGATGATTGCTAAGAAGTTGGTCTTCTCTCACAATAGGGAACCAAACCAATCAAGGACAAAGTCTTTGAAAAGATATCATCCTGTATTTTGTGTAGTTCCATGCCTAATTGCTAGACATTGTCAACTTTTGGTTGATAAAGTGGATAAGAAAACGGGAAGTGGATAGAATAGATTTCCACGAAACAAGAAAATAAATTGTTTGCGCTCTTTATGAACTCCAGTGTCTTACAGCCCGTAGTTGGACGTCAACGAAAATGCGACATCATCATTGTTAAATCATAATCAGGAATAACTCTTTGGATTTCATGTTTAAGAGAACGAATTATAAAACAGTGTCTCCCGGACTGTATAGTGCAATGCTTGGCTTTTCAAGATACCTGGCTAATAGCAACCTAGAAAGAGGCCTTCTAGACTTGGTAGAAATAAGGGCATCCCAAATAAATGGATGCGCATGGTGCCTAGATATGCATACCAAGGATGC
>JAJYDZ010000060.1:0-7682 GCA_021790415.1 Thermoplasmata archaeon
ATGAAAATTACAGTTGCCAGATACCAGTAACCTTCAATTTCCATATATCCCGAAGCCAAGCCTAATAAAGCGGCCATACCAATGACCATCAAGGTTGATTTGGCCCTGTTTCTTTCATCTATGAGAAACTCCTTCTCATTAAATTCTGGTTCAACAAATATGGGCTCCTTATTCTCCTTAGCCTTGACCATTTTGCCTTAATTATGATAATGTTAATGAATTTAACGCGGATCGAGGATCGGAAGCTTTAGTAATTCCTGAAGCTATTAAAATCCCCTGAGCACCAAGTCTAATGGATAACTCAACATCTTCCCTTGTTTTTACCCCAGCACCTACCAAGAGTGATGAACCTTCCTTTTCGCAAATCTTAACGCCTTCCCTAATTATTTCAGGTTTAGCCGAAGACACAGATATATTTCCTCCAATAAGTTCAGGAGGTTCATAGGCTATAGTTCTTGCGCCTATTGATGAATAAAGTTTTATTTCTTTGATGTTTTCACAACACACTATGAGATCAAATTTTAATGTCTCTGCTTTTTTAATAGTATCCTTAATAATTTCACTTTGAATCCTCTTTTCGGAATGGTTGAGGAGTGAACCATTTATTCCATATGCAATCAATGACTCCATTGGTATTGATCCGGTATAGGGCCCTAAGGGGTTCAAATCCACATGCTGCGCCTTTATCTTTCCGGGAAACAATCCTGCAAGTTTCTCCAAATTTATGGCAGGTACCGCAAATGAAATCTGGAATTTATCTGATTTCACGTTCGACAGGTTTGAAATAAACCGGGCTGGATCCTTCATAATATTATCATAAACCTTTAAATTGGTTATAAATTGAAACATTGTTGTAAAGAACGATTTGTAATTTAATTGTTTTTATAAGTCTTAATTACGTCTTAAGCATTGAAATGTTGTTCTCAACCTTTCATCTTACTTGTGAATCAAAATTTCTCAACACTAAATATTAAGGCAATTGTTTAATAATATTTGGTCTGCTTAATATGGGTGTTTGATAAGCTTGTGAACCCAAAATCTGTTGCAGTAGTAGGAGCCAGCGAAAATCCAATGAAGATCGGGTACGCCATTATGAAAAATCTTGTAGAAGGAAAATATGATGGGGAAATATATCCTGTGAACAAAAGTGCCACATCAATATTGAATATCAGATCTTACTCCTCTCTCAAGGATATAGGAAAAACGGTAGATTTATGTGTTATTGCAGTACCAGCTTCACTCTCCTTGGATGTGGTAAAAGAAGCCGTTCAATGTAAGATTCCCTTCATAGTTCTTATTCCCGGAGGCTTCTCAGAAACCGGGAAAGAAGGAAAACAACTTGAGGAGACGATTAGTTTAATTATAAAGAACTCCGGAACAAGGTTGATCGGCCCAAATACTGTGGGTGTATATTTTCCTCACGCGAATCTTAATACGGCCTTAACTCCTCCGGACAGGGTTTGCTTTCCAAAGTCTGGAAGCATATCATTCATATCCCAGAGTGGAGCACTTGGTCTCTTGACAATGGATTCAATCTCTGAACTCGGGATTGGAATATCCGCATTCATAAATCTTGGAAACAGAATAGATGTTGATGAGATAGAGCTGATGAAATATTTTAAAAGCGACCAAAAAACGGGAAGCATCGCCATATATCTGGAAAGTGTTCATAATGGGAAAGAGTTTTATGAGACCCTTAAAGATGTTAACAGGGTTAAACCAATCGTTGTAATTAAATCAGGAAGAACTACATCATCAGCTAAAGCAGCTTCTCTGCACACGGGAGCCTTGGGAACAGATGACAGAATATTTCAGGGAATGCTTCGGCAGGCTGGGGTGGCAAGGGCATATAATGAAGTCGAACTCATAGATTATGCAAGAGTTCTATCTTACTCTCCTTTACCATCAGGAAAAAATGTTGCAATCGTAACCACGGCTGGCGGTGTTGGGGTAATAACTGCAGATTATGTATCAGCCGCTGAACACGGTATAGGAATGAATATTGCTCCTCTTTCCGCAGCGACAAAAAACGCAATCAAAGGATCAATAATTTCTTTCGGGTCTGCAGAAAATCCTGTGGATTTGACGGCTGATGGTTCAATAGAAGCATATGATTCTGTGTTATCCGCATTGCAGGAAGATGAAAACGTCAATATCATTATAGCGTATGCTTTGCCCCAGACTCCGAAAATGAACATGGGCATCGTGGATGTTATTTCAAAATACTGTCATGCAAAGAAACCGGTAATCGTGGGCGTAATAGGCTCAAAGCTTGGAACAGAACTGATCAGGGAATTTGAGAGAAGGCAAATTCCGGCATATCCGTCAATTGAACGGGTTGTAAATTCTGTCAGAGCACTTTATGATTATTCAATGTTTAGGAACGGTGAATGAAATGAATAGTGCCAGAGAGTTTATTGATGAGATAAAAACCAAAGGGAAATCTGAATTTTCGATCAAAACTGCCTTAAAAAATATGGGAATTCTGGTTCCACGCAGTTTTATCATTAACGATATTTCAGAAAAGCTTGATATTTCATATCCTGTTGTGTTAAAAGTGTCAGACGAATCCATTCTGCATAAATCCGATGTTGGTGGTGTAAAGACGGGAATAGGTACATTTGAAGAACTTAAAAATCAACTGAGTAAAATGAAGACACTTTTTCCAAACTCTCAGTTTCTGGTTGAAGAAATGGTTGAGGAGGGAATTGAAATTATTGTTGGATTATCAAGGGATAATGTATTTGGTTTATCCATTATGTTAGGGATGGGAGGCACAATGACAGAAATTTATCATGATGTCACCTTCAGATTGATTCCCGTTAACAGAATAGATTGCAATCATATGATAGATGAAGTCTCAATAGGCAGATTTACAGGAAATGGATTCAGGGGACATAGAATAGACAGGGAGGCATTAATAAATTTCATAATGAAAATATCCTCCATTGGTGAAGTCGGCGGAGAGTTTATCGATCAGCTTGATTTGAACCCAATTAAAATTGCAGATTCAAAGATATATGTACTTGATGCCAAAATTATTGGAAAATTATAGGGTACAAATGTTTTAGGAGAGCATGTAATTTGTTTTGTTATATTCATGCTGTACTCTTAAATTTCATGAACCCTATCTTCAATTAATAAAAGGTGAATTATTCTTCAAATCCCCATCTTAAATAATGGGTCTGTGGAGGTCGTTTATTATTGTCTTTTATTTTGTATATATTGGAGAAATAGGAGAGGATAAATAAAATTAGGAATAAGTGAAATAAGTTCTCTCTGGAATTACTAACCTTCTTCCTGCAAGTGGTATAAAAATATTCGTGTTAATGTTTAATATTATACCCGGACTTATACCGCGTGAAGATAACTAAACCCAAAAGGTTAAGGCCCGGGAACAAGGTTGCGATTGTTTCTCCTTCCATGACTATACCAAACAAATTTCCTAGGGTAGCTAATAAGGGGATAGAAAACATCAGGAAGTATTTTGAACTGGACCCGGTAATATTTCCACATGCGTTTGATGATCTATCTTTTGCTTACGATCACCCAGAGTTAAGGGCCGATGATGTTAATCACGCATTTGCAAAGCATGAAATAAATGCCATATTTAGTACAATAGGGGGAGAAGAATCTATGAGAATATTGAAATTCCTCGACAGAGATGAGATTCTGCAAAACCCTAAAATCTTCACCGGTTTTTCAGATTGCACAACCCTAACCACGTACCTTTCAATGAATAATATGGGAAATATTTACGGCGGGGCAGTAATGGCAGGATTTGCCCAGATGGATCATTTTCATGACAGATTTAGTGATTACTGGAGGAAACTGCTGTTTGAGAACTCTGAAGGAATGATAATGGAGCAATTTCCTGAATATTCAGAAGGATATCCGGACTGGAGCACTTCCATGGACCCGGGTGCGATAAACAGTAAATCTACATCCAGGTCTTGGAAGTGGATTTCCGGAGAAAACATGCAAGGAGAGATATTCGCAGCAAATATTGAAGTGTTTGATTGGCTAAGAGGAACTCAGTATTTTCCTCAAGATTCATTCTTCAATGGAAAACTTCTCCTCTTTGAGACTTCTGAAGAAGTGCCTTCCCCAACCGCAGTGGAAAGAATGCTCAGGAGTCTCAATATTATGGGTATTATTGACCAGATCAAAGGATTGGGCTTTGCAAGGTTTAGGGGATATACTGAAAAGATGAATATTGAAATGGAAGGGATGCTTGAAAGAATGCTGCAGAAGGAATTCGGTAAGAGTAATTTACCTATTGTGACTGGTTTGGATTTTGGTCATACTGATCCATATTTTCCGCTGCCCAATCTAATACGTGCAAAGGTAGAAAGTCATAAGATCACTCTGCTTGAGAGCTTTGCTATTGATACAAAATATTAATGCTATGCGCAATTTAGATAAATTATCTTAATATGCGTTTGATAGGACTCCATGCTTAATCAATGCAGGTTTGAAAAATATATTTACATTTGCTGCATTTGATTGTATAAATGATTAAATATGCAGGCAAATTAATCATAAATGTTCGAACCCATTACAAAGAATATTTTTCGATGGGAAACAAATGATCCAGAAAGTGGATATATGATGTATTCTCATCTGTTACTGGAAAAGGATAGGGCTGTTTTAATTGATCCAGTTGAAATCCCTGACCTGATCAAAATGGTTAGAATACTTGGTGAACCACTTGCAGTTATTATGACAAATTATTCTCATTTGAGAGGGTGCCCTTCTATCTCAAGGAAGCTTCAAGTTCCATTGTTCATGCCTGAAATTAAAGCAGTGGATGAAGATGATAAACTTGTTAGTGTATTTCTTGAATTATATGATGTAAAAAATTCCATTCAATATGATGAAAAAACTGAATTGCCGCTCGGCATCGAATCTTATGTTATAAAGGGCCGCCACGAAATTGCCCTCAAATTTCACAATTTTCTAATAGTTGGTGATTCAGCCTATGGCATTGATGGGAAACTTGCTTTCTACCCATTGGGATTTTATCCTGATGAGAATAATGCAAAATCTGGAGCTACTGCTGCTGCATTGTTACCAATAATGAAGAAGACTATGGCTGACGGACTCCTTTCAGGTCACAATGAAGATATTCCTTCAGGTTTGCAAAGTCTAATTTAAATCAATGCATTTAAGGAAACTCCCTTAAATCAAATTCATTGAATATCCAAGGGAAGTAGGAAAAAGGCTACACATACAGCAGAATATCTGGGAGCACGACAAACTTTTATTATAATTTCTCTCATTCAACTAATTGTGGAACATTACAATGATAGAAGTACGGCAAAAAGTTATCATGAAGTATTCACAAAAGAATCTATGAGTGAGGATTTGAAGAGAAGGGCTTTGGAAAGATTCACTATGTTCTCTTCTTCTATCAAGAAGGAAGGCCAAGTTCTTGATGCAGATTGTGGTACAGGTAGATTTGTGAAGTATTTCATTCAAAAAGGTTTCAAAGTAACAGGCATTGATAATTCTGAGCCTATGATCGAGATTGCAAGTAGGGAAAACCCTAATGTCATTTTTAAAAAAATGGATATGCGACATTTAGAATTTCCTCCTAAAAGTTTTGATGGGATATGGAATGTAGCAACGCTTGTTCATTTCAATGAATTCGAAGTAGAGATGGTTCTTCGGGAATTCAAAAGAGTTTTGAAAAGGGATGGCGCCCTATATATTTCAACAAGAACGGATGAAACCGATAAAAGCATTTTAGAGGAGTCTCTTGAGGGTGGAAAAATTACATTCAATTATTATTTGCCTAATACTTTAAAGCTGTTATTGTTTAACACTGGATTTGAAGTTATGACAATGAATGTTGAACCTGATGATTATTCCAGAAATTTCAATTATATTTACATTCTTGCAAAACCTTCTAATTTAGGGAATCACTAATTTATTTTACAAAGTTAAAGCGGGATATCACAAAAACAACTCTTTCAGGTAAAAGTGATTAATTTTCATCTTTTGTTTATTTTTGTATTTTATCTCCCGTGAATAGTATTAAAAGAGTGAATACTAAGGAAAAAATATCGGCGGGATGGTGTAACTACTAAATATGTTATAATTGATCTATCATGGATAACAACACACAATCAGACGCAGAAAAGAAATAACTAATATCCAACGATATAGTTATAAATAAAATTAATAAACGCAATAAGATAGGTTATCACGAATAAGGAGTATCTTTCATCATTACTATGGTTTGAAAATACCAATAGTATTAGAAAATAATGAAGTGTGTCCGGGGAAATGTGCTTAATGTTTTTACCTAACCCTATTAAACAACCTAAAGAGTGTGTTGTGCAATCATTCGTCAAACTACAATATTCCTTATTCTCCTCCTTAATCTTTCTTTATCCTGCGTTGAATAAAAATTGCATGAGTTCTCACGATCAGTATATTTTTTGGATTTTATTCACTGTGCAGTTGAATCCCTTGCATGTTTACACAATGAAGCTGTCAATGGCAGCATTCTCACGCTCAGAATCCATAAGATCAATGAGACCGGCGTTGAATTCATATCAGTCAATTCCAAGTGATCCTTAAGAGAGTGGGAGTTTGGAATCCCTTGCATTCTAAGTAAATCTCCAAGTTGACATCGGCAATTGTTTAACACTTTATCGCTACTTAGGTTTATAGACAGTCACCTCGAATTGGCAAATTCAGATAGTGTTTGCGATACCTTTGTCTCTATCTCTTCTGGAGTTAAGCAGGCCAGTTCTCTTAAGGGTAATTCTATCTGCTTCATTATCCTATACCCGAGGTAGTAGCCAGTTTCCTTCCAGCCTTCTATATCATACCAGGATCCAAAGAACCTGTTTGTTTTATTGCTTGATGCAACATCATTTAGGAATAATGTTGATAAGTACTGTATATGATCTTCACACCATGTGCTCCAACCGGGTTGTCCAAGCGATTGGTGCCATTCTTCTGAATTTAATAATAGTGATTCAAAATATTCAGCAAAACCTTCTTCATAGAGGTGCCAAATTGGTCCATCGCCATAAGGAAGCTTCTTTCTTCTCCTAATTATTTCTTGTAGCACATGCCCTGTTTCGTGAATTACCAGCCCTCTTAATGCAATCTCATTTTCCCAATGCATGTCAATAATGTTTTCAAGGCCGAATAATACTGATGGTTTTGACCTGTAATCTGTTGCCCATCCTGCTCCGGTACCTATTCCAACATATATTACAAATGTAAGATCTGTTGGAAATATCTCCATTGCCTTTGGATCGTTATATAAATCGGATATAACTTTCTGGAGATTTATATGGGCTTCATTCATACGAATAATCTTCTCTGAATTTATCGGAAAGATCATTTTCTTAGCAACATCCTTCCATTCAATCCCCTCGTCTGAATAATTTTTGATGACCTTTTTAAATATTTCTTCATCTTCATTCCTATAGAAACTTTCCCAGAAATCTACCTGACTATTAGTGTCGATAGATAACTTATCCTTCCAGAACTTGATGAAATTAGGAAACGTATCTATTAAATTGTACTTATCAGGCATATTCTTGCACTATGAATTGCCTTTGATAATTAGAACTTTTACTTTGGCGTTTTTGGAAAATATTCAATTGGCGTTGACACTCCCTCTATGAACTGTTCCTTCCACTTGATCAATTGAACAG
>JAJYDZ010000060.1:7692-8291 GCA_021790415.1 Thermoplasmata archaeon
ATATGCCATGCCTGCGGCATATCTCCACCTGTGTCACATTACCTTTGAATGCTTCAATGACTATTTGGATCTTCTCTTCAACTGAATACTTTGATTTCATGAAGATACCTCCATTATCTGGAAATCCGCTTTTCGCATGCTCTTCATGTATCTGTTCTTACTCATAATATTAACGTCATGGTGTTCCAGCTCTGTGATGGTTCGGATCAACAGCCGTCAAGGTATGATTCATCCTTCAGGGTGTTTTCATTCATATTTCCTGTCAATACCCGATCATCGGCACTTATTGTGGTGAATCCTGATATCTTCAACTTTTTGATCCTTTCATTGATCATATCAATGGCGGTTGACACATCAGCCTTTGGATGTTCTGATAGATATGCATTCCTCTCCTCTGTTATGATCCTGATCTTTTCAATCTTTTTGTTTCTGCTGTCCTGAATCTCCTTTGCCCGTACGGGATTTCTTCTCAGTATGTATCGAATATCCTCATGGATGATCTCACATAATTTCTCTGTGAATAATTCCATTTGGATCACACCCTGTTTCAGGAGAGTTTCCATCTGCGGTTTTGTTGTTGCCGTTATATAATAGAATTT
>JAJYDZ010000061.1 GCA_021790415.1 Thermoplasmata archaeon
AGGTTTGAAGAGATAGTTCTTAACCCTGTAGAATTCACTTATGGACGGAGAAACAGAAACAATATCTCTGACTGCTCGTTCTAGTTGTTCATCAGTTTTGTGTAGTACGTTCACTGAAATCGTGGGGTGCAAACCCAGTGGTCCCAACCCAAGACCTCTTTGGACCAGTTCAACTCCATCAATTTTAAATATTTTTTGAACCTGGGTTTCACTTAAATATAAATCATCCGTAAACAAAACAGAAGTCATTGAACGTGAGAAAAGGGCTGGATCTATTATAAATCTGGGGATCATGGCGCCAATAACTTTCTGATAGTGCTGAAAAACTGAATTCTTGGAGGGAATTTTAGAAGACACTCTTCCCACACTGGTGTTTCTTTTCTGGCCGGATATTGCTTGATAAAGCCAATAAGCAGTAGGACGGCGTGAATTTTCATACGGCCATTTCATATGAGCATCGTCACCCGGCCACTGCAAGCGTCTTATTATATCTATGATTAGAGATTCATTCACGTTTCTTCTATGCAGAGATTTATATTATAAGTTCCGACATGTATCTCAACATAAAAATATAGATCTTAAAAAAAATTGAAAAGATGTCTACACATTTTGGTATATGCAAATAATTTCAGACGCTCGGTAGGTTCATTTTCCTTTTAGAGGGGGTTAGGAGGTACCGCTCACCTCTTTTTCTTTATTATCAAGCCTGCAGTTCCTCCAATAGCTACTATCATTACTCCGATTGCACCGTATTCTTCCATTGGTGATATCGTAAAGCTTGAAGCTTTAATGTTTGTTGTATTAGTATAGGTTATTGTAATGTTCAAGCTGGTACCACTAACCGTCGCTTTGCCCAAAGGGTTGCTCACATTATATCCAGAGACTGTTCCAACAGTGTATGAGTATGTACCGTTCACTTCAGAAAAAGTGATCGAAGAAGATGTAGATGACTCCTTGCTACCATTCACGGTAATGAACCAATATGTTCCCGTCGGCAGTCCAGATTCGGTGAATGTTACTGAATACTGCTTGGAAAAGGTTACGGTTACAGTCTTTGTAGCACCGTTGACAGATACGGAACCGGTCGATTGAGATACTGAATAACCCGAAACGCTACTAACTACGTATGAGTATGTTCCATTAGTAATCGTGAATGAGATTGTGTTGGTCGTAGAGGATTCTTTTGTTCCATTGAAGGCTACTGACCACATTGTGTCCGTCGGCAGTCCAGATTCGGTAAATGTCACACTATATTTCGACACCAGTGTTTTAACTGTTGTCGGTATATTTGTTGATGTTAAATTCATACTTAATTTCATAGTTGCATTCTGCATCTGGGCTGCAATGTATATACCGGAAAGGGTGTCAATGTAGAGTGTCACAGTTAAATTTGGGCTAGTAAACTTAATTTCATCAGTCGTAAAGGTACCCATGGATGTTTTGTATGAAACATTGGTCGTTACCGTGACATTCTGGGCACTTGGAAAATTGTTTATTTCGCCCAAGGAATAAACTGCGAATGGGGAATTAGTCCACGAAATATTACTATAGGAACTGTTCTTTGGGCCGGTGCGGTTTCCTTGCGCCTCAAATAAGTGTATGGTTTGTGATGTATCATTTATACTCAGTATCTTATAATAGAGATAACCATTAACTGTTTTGGAATTATTAGTGATAGAGCCGCTATAGTTAGTATAAGCCCCTACAAATGCCCAAATTGGAGGAGTTTGAGAACTGCTTGGATAAAAGGAGATTGAAATGTTTTGAGAAAAACCACTTACTTGTACCGTACCGTTAGACGGTGATGCATAATACTCTGAAGGGGCTTTTACCTTGTAAGGATAAGATCCGTTTTGCAGCAAAAAAGAGATGACTTGAGAGGATGAGGACTTCATGGTTCCATTCACTGTTACTGACCATGATGTTCCAGATAAGAATCCTGTTTCTGTAAAATTTAAAGCATAATCTCGATTTGGTTTTGGAGAAAAAGTTACTGAAATTGAGACATTACTACCCGATACTTGCGTGATTCCGTTTGAAGGAGTTGCGTGGTATCCAGAAACTGTCGTACAAAAGGTGTAATACCATGTACCGTTAATCACCGGTAATGAGTAATTTGTGCTTGTTGTGTCTATGATATAAGTAAGAAACGTACCCTCATTCTCCATTGAGGCGTTTGCGATTTTTATTCCCCAATTCTGGACATAATTTCTTCCTGTTGGTAGTCCAGACTCCGTGACATTGATGTAATAAAGCTTACTAAATGTCACATTGACGCTTATAGAAGATCCATTTACTGATACCTGCCCTTCTCCATAGTTAACAGGTTCTAAAATCTTCAAGTTATATTTTCCCAAATAAGCTCGATATTCATCTGAAAGCATAGTGCAAGCTCTCACATTAATGGAATAATTTCCATTAGGAACTGAAAAGCTGGTTACGCTACGGCTCGTATAGTTATTCTGTTGAATGCTTCCGTTAGTTGAATCAAAAGTTGTAAACCAGAATGTACCAGAAGGAAGACCGCTTTCAGTTAAGGTTACAGTATAATTTTCTTCAAGGAGAGGAATATTGCTCAACTTCATTGCTGAGCCCACGGGGAAATATTGAGGGCTTAAGGTTCGCGAGATAGCGGTATGTCCGCTTGCATCAGCTGGAACAAAAAATAGCAACAACATTGAAATTATTATGACAGAGGGAAAGAGCTTCTTTAGATAAATGCCTCTATTGATTTTCTCATTGTGACTATCATTAGGGAGTATTATCGTTATTGCCTCCAATTTCGCTCTCATATAACTTATTTAAAGATATTTGGGTACTTAAACCCAAGCTCCAAAATCTGAGCAAACATTTGCCGTAGAATTAGGTTTAAAGGATAAAAGTACCAATATGGGCTTTTGAAAACGTAATTTTTCAAGACAGTCTCCAACAAATTATTAGTAATTAATATTATGTTCAAAGGCCTCCTCATGCCTCTTTATAAGACTCTTCATAACAATAAACAAAAGGAAGTATTCATGGACAAATTCATCAAATTATACTAATTAGACAATTTAGCTTTCTGGAGAAATCTTGAAGAATAAGTTTTAGAAGGATTGTCCTCAAGAAGCATTCTGGAGAAGCTCCATTTTAAAGCACATCCTAAGTTGGTTTAACAGAAAATTCTAATGAAACAAAAGATTCAGATAAGTATTCTTTGCATGAATTTGAGGATTTCAAGGCCATAGTTTATGTTCACGATATACTGACTTTAATTGGCACATCTCAAGTCAGTATTGGCCAAAAACAATATTTTTCCCCTACTTCCCGAGGGGTTTTCATTTGCTTATGTTAAAAATAAGATTTTGAAAACCTTATTTCCAAATTTATTTGAACCGTTCATTCAGTTTTTGGTAAATTTTAAGCTCTTCAACACCCTTTTCAATTCCTTGATTTATATCAGGTGTTTTATTCCTACTTACAAAATCATCTATTTTCGCCTTGTCGGTGAGACCAACATATGGGATAACAGATTCCACGAATCTGGACTCATAACCGGTACCTCCATAGTATTTTCTGAACAGGGCAAGAAGGGAATCCATATCGTTAGCTATATTCTTTCTCGTCTCGGGATTTCTTGAAGCAGTGACAAAAAATGTTCTGGAATCCTGCTTTTTTATTTGTTGTGTCTTCACAAGATCCATGATCCTATTGTAGTTTGTCTCTCCCTTAAGCCATCCCATAGATGATATGAGTTTAACTCGATCCTCATCGTTATTCTGTTTATTCATGGACTCAACCAAGCTTTCGCTATCATTAGTCGCGATGGCATGCGCCGTGGAAACAGCTAATCTTAGATTTGGATCAATGTTATTGTAGTCCTTGAATTTCTTATCCAGTTCCTTTGCAAAACCTGCATCGAAATGAACAAGCGCTAGATTAACTCTCCCTCTCAATATTGAAATATTCGCTGACTCTCCGTCCTTTCTCTCTCCGAGTCTCTTTTGATGATATGAGAAATATTCTTTTCCAAGGGGCAATATCTTATCCTTTTTTTGTATGACCAAACGGAGTTCTGATAACTGACCTATGATTTCATTTATAACTGTATATTCTTCATCCTTTGAAAAACTTGTTAGTATATTTTTATAGGTCTCGAAATTAGATGCTCCTGAAAGCAGTGATGCAAAAGAATCTGAAAGAATTCCCCACTTGTCGAATGAGTTCATTGAATTCTTTTTGGAAAGAACGTGTTGCAATAGATCACCCTCGTAATTCACACGATAGAATCCAGTGTGATTTTCATTAAATCTAAGGAAGTCCCTTCCATCAATGTCCATTTCTTTTTTATTGAACAATATGGATTCTTTCTTTGAACCTTCCCTGATAATTGTGAGAGGAATTGGCCATATTGTATCATCAGAACTTCCGTCAAGCCTGAACTTTTTCTGCGAAAGATGTATTTTATCTCCAGATTTCTTTGCTGTTATGATCGGATAACCGGGTGTTTTTATCCATGCACTCATGACAGTGGAGATATCCCTCCCCGACGCTTTTTCTATAGCCGTCCAAAGATCGTTACCCACGGCATTTGAAAAACTGTTCTTCTTTAAATGGTTTCTAACGCCATCTCTGAACGCAGTTTCTCCAGCATAAGCTTCGATCATCCGTAAAATACTGCCACCTTTGCCATAGCTGATTTCATCGAATATTTGGGCTATTTCATTTGGATTTTTAACTTCCACATCTATTGGATGGGTTTTTCTAAGACTGTCCCCATGTAGGGCACCGCTGGTCTGTGATATTATAAAATCATCGAAAACATTCCATTCCTTGTGCCTTGCATCAACTGACTTAAAACTCATGAATGTAGCAAAACTTTCATTTAGCCAAAGGTCATTCCACCATTTCATCGTAACCAGATTCCCGAACCACTGATGTGCAAGTTCGTGTGCAATAACCTCATCAGCATTTTTTATGGCGGAAGCGCTTGATGACCCATCTAGATTTAGGAGAACCTCCCTAAACGTTATGGCTCCCCAGTTTTCCATTGCTCCGAAAGCAAATTCAGGAACAGCAATAAGGTGAAGTTTAGGAAGCTGATAATTAATGCCGAAATATTCTTCATAGAATTTTAAGGACCCTTTAGCCATTTCTATTGGTATGTTTGAATCCTTCATATTTCCCTTTGCAGTAATCAAATAAACAGGTTTTCCATTATAATCTCCTCTTCCAACATCATAGTGCCCAGCCCCCATATATACGAGATAGGTGGACATTTTTGGGGTTTTCATGAATTTAATTGTTTTTCTTTGACCGTTTTCCGTTATTCTCTCTTCGGGCATATTTGATATTGCATCAAAGTCCCTTGGAATATCTAGAGTTATGGAAAATTCAGCTTTATAGGCAGGATTATCTATGCAAGGAAAAGTGTATCTGGCTCCGGTTGCCTCAAACTGAGTTGAGAAGAATGGACCTGATTTAGTATCAGAATAATAAATGCCATTTAATGAGTCAGAAACTTTACCACTATATATTATGTCAAGTTCAATTTTCCCCGAGAAATTTCCTAGAACCTTAAGCTCTTGCTTTTCATTGTCAACGCTAAATTCACAATCCTTGCCGTTTACCTTAAGACCTGATATTGAAAGACCAACAGAATCGAGGGTAATTGAACCATTTGCCATTCCAATAATTTTTTCTATACCTCGAAATGTCTTTTTATCTGTGTCCAAGTGAAGCTCTATATTATACAATTCAACGCTTTCCATAGCTCACACATCTTAATTCCATAATTAACTATTTCGTTAATATTTGTTTAGGACCATGTCAATGACTATCAACATAAAAATTATAAAACATAATAATTTTCTAACTCATAGAACACACATTCTTAATTTACGCTCATAATGATGAAGAAAAAACTATATGTATTGTTCTATTTTGATAGTTTAGTCCTAACATGAATAAATTTTGTCATATCAAAATTGAGAAATGACTTCTTATAAGCGAAGAAACCATAACCTATTAGATTGACAAAATATCTTACTTCAAACTGTGATCACTTTAAGAGTGATGACATAGGATTTGCTTCAAACGCGATCATCAACGATGGAGTCGTCATCTTTCCCACGGAAACCGTTTATGGAATAGGAGCAAATGCTTTATCTGATAATGCGTGTAAGAAAATTTTCAAAATCAAAGAAAGACCCATGGATAATCCATTAATTGTCCATGCTTCTTCCACAAGGGAAATCGAGAAAATCGCAAGCATTAAAGATGTTGTAAATTTTGAAGCATTATCAAAACTCTGGCCAGGGCCCTTAACAATAATACTACCATCATTGGGTGTAATCAGTTCATCAGCCACAGCAGGTCAAGACACAGTGGCCATCAGAATCCCTGATTGTAACCTAGCACTTGAGTTAATTCGAATGAGTGGGGTACCAATTGCTGCTCCCAGTGCCAATCTTTCCACAAGACCAAGTATTACTGATTCTGCTTATTTAAAGAAGAATTTTGATGGTAAAGTTGATGTAATATTTGATGCGGGGAAAACAAGATACGGTATAGAATCAACAGTTATTCTCCCCAAGGGTGATTCCTGTCTTATACTAAGGCCTGGAATATATACTGAGGATGATTTTAAGGGGATATTTACCAAAGTAACCTTTTCTGAAAATTTAGTTGACTCTCCAAGATCTCCTGGAACAAAGTATAGGCATTATTCCCCATCTAAGAAGCTCTATATGCCGAGTTCTGTCGAAGAATTAATTAAGATAGAGAAAAAGTGGCCCGGTAAATATGCCATTATATGCTCATCAGAGACCGGCAAAAAAATAGGAGGTAAAAACTTATTACTTCTGGGTAGTAGAAATGATCCCTATGAAATTGCATCAAAATTATATGATTCTCTAATTAAATTTGATATGTCTCCATATGAGGAAGGTCTGATTGAACCTCTTTCCGGAAGTGGCATATATTTATCTATTATGAATAGAATTAAGAAAGCAGCAATATCTATTCAGGAAGGTGAGCTATAGGATGCCAATTGTAAGTATAATAATGGGAAGTAGAAGTGATCTTGAGGTTATGAAAGAAGCCAAGAATATATTGGATGAATTCTCAGTGGATTCAGAGATCAAAATTGTATCTGCCCACAGAACACCTCAATATATGTATGATTTTGCAAAATCTGCCATTTCAAGAGGAATAAAGGTAATCATCGCTGGGGCAGGTGGTTCTGCTCACCTTCCAGGAATGACCGCATCAATGACAACATTACCCGTGATCGGTGTACCTATAATGACCAAATCTCTTAAAGGAATGGATTCACTATTATCAATCGTTCAGATGCCATTCGGGATTCCAGTGGCAACTGTTGCCATAAACGGTTCAAAAAATGCGGCACTCCTTGCTATTCGAATTCTATCGGTTTCAGATTCAGTTCTTTTAAACAAACTGCAGCTTTTCATGGATCGCCAAACAAAAGCCGTTATGGATGATAATTTATGAAAAAACTTGGTATAATAGGCGGGGGACAGCTTGGTCTCATGATGATTCTTGAATCTCGTTATCTGCCGATTCATTTTAATGTTCTGGTTGAAAATCGAAATGAGCCGGCATGCAAAATTGCTGACGATGTTTATTTGGTTAAGGACTACAAGGATTTTGTTGACAACTCAGATATTGTGACATTTGAGTTTGAACATGTCAATGAAGAAGCTCTTGATTATGCATCATCACAAAATAAACTGAGGCCCAACATGAACTCGGTTTCCCTAAAGAGGCAGAGGATTCTGGAGAAGCAATTTCTTTCCGACCACAGACTTCCAGTTGGAAGGTTCATAATATGCAATGATAGAAAAAATCTAACGGATTCCATCAAGGTTTTCGATCGTGGGGTTATCAAAGAATCTGCGGGAGGGTATGATGGAAAGGGTCAGTATTATTATGCAAAGGGCAGTGTTCCAGAAATCTATTCCAACGGACCATTTGTAATTGAGGAGTTTGTTGACTATGATTATGAAGCTTCCATTATAAGTTGTCGAACAGAAAATGGAGAATTCTTTTCCTATGAACCATCATTCAATGAAAATCTCAGGGGAATGCTTCTCTGGAACCTTGGTCCTAAAAAACTGGAAGGTGCAGAAGATTTAGCCCGAAGGCTCATGGAATCTCTGGATTATATTGGTGTAATGGGTCTTGAGC
>JAJYDZ010000062.1 GCA_021790415.1 Thermoplasmata archaeon
GTAGTTATAACTAAACAAAGGGAAATTTTCTGCGTTAATTGTAACTGTATAGCCAATTTGCTCTATAGCATATAACTCGACTGTTTGCGACTCATTGTTAACTGTAATATTGTGAGAAGCCGGAGTGTGATTAATAGTGTATCCAGGCATGCTCGTAAAAAATCTTATATTGTATAAGCCATTTGCAAGCTGTATCACCATACTAGAACTATAACTGGAGAAGATGAGATTATTAATCTCTATTGCCCAAACCACTGTGAATGAAAATTCGTTATTATTATATGAATAGGCATATACTGGAAAATTATTGGTCTCTATTGAAATGCTATGAGTTGATGGCAAAGATGAGGGATTTGAAGATGCGTTAAATTTAAGAGACACAGAAATATACGAATATTCGACTAACAATCTACCCGTTGAGATATTTGACATGTACGCTGAAGGGTCTTGGATGGAGTAGTTATATGTTCCTGGCATTAAATGAAAACTTATAACACTATTTGTACTTTCAATAAAGGTTCCATTTAAAGTAATACCCCACTCCGTATTTGATGGAAGCCCGCTTTCAATAAAAGACACGCTTTGGATAATGGGTGTGAAGACTATGGTTGCCCCAAAACTAGATTTTCCAGACTGGGACTGATTACTGATTGTAAAGTTACCACTTGGGGGACTTGCATAGAATCCAGAAATATTACTTACTGTGTAGTGATAGGTTCCAGGTAACAGTCTTTCGAAACTTATTGTAGTTCCAATAGTTGAATTAAATACTCCATTTAGTGTAATACCCCAATCCACTCCTCCACCACTGCTAATGGGGGATGGAAGACCTGTTTCAATAAAGCCAGCAGATCCCCATAATGAATTAAAAGTTATACTTATAGTGATGTTTGAACTTAACTCAATTTCGCCACTTGGGGGACTTGCATAGAATCCAGAAATATTACTTACTGTGTAGTGATAGGTTCCAGGTAACAGTCTTTCGAAACTTATTGTAGTTCCAATAGTTGAATTAAATACTCCATTTAGTGTAATACCCCAATCCACTCCTCCACCACTGCTAATGGGGGATGGAAGACCTGTAACTGTAAATTCTACATAATATAAATTGGATGAAGGGAGATAAGATTTCACTCCCCTTTGTGACATTGCGCTGTTATTTACTTGTGTATTGTTATTAATATTATTTCCGATGTTCATATGCATACCTGCAACAGATATGGGAGAAAGAAGAATCAATAATGCAATGCTCACAACTATTGAATTAATTGACCATTTCATATTTATATTAATCAACCGCCAGTATATATTATTTTATGAAGAACATATGACGGTAGTCTTTCGTTATAAAATTCTCGTTAAATACATCAATTTTTCAGAATTCGAATTGCTGACCATGCCTTATCCAAATTACGCTTTGCTTAATTACACATGGAGTCAAAGCGGAGTCGAAATATCAGGGTTCTTTATGCTTTACATTCATAATGAACCCTTTTATATTACCCTCCATTTAATACCTTTCTACCGCCTGAAATTTCTCATTCGCTCCCTGATCTCCTCCTTCTCACTCTCAGGTAGTAATTCCCATCTCTCCTTGGCTGCATTCATTCTTGCAAGTTCAGTTTTGAAATATCCCTGATATGGAAGCAGTGATTTCACATCAAAGGGCATGGATTCCCAGTATTTATGACGGGTAGCCTTTGCTATTTGGCATTTTGGTTCATTATGAACCTCTGTTCTCCTATCGATCCGAATATCTAATGGGCACTTAGGAGCAGAACATATTTTATATCTTGAACAGTATTTCATGGTTTTGTATGATAACGCTTCAGGATCTGTGTTGAATTCGATTGATTTTGTTCCGTTTATCCGTGCTGTTAAAAATGAAGAGGTATCAGTAATGTTATCACCTTACCGTTTTCAATCCATGTGAGATCATAGGATACTCACCGTTATGATCGATCCCTTGTTGATGATCAGTTCTTTTTTGTTGCTGAGTTCCATTGAGATCATATAAGCTCCGAGTGCCGTGAGCCTTCCAGATTCTACCCGGTTATTTATCATCGTTACGGTTACAGATTTACCTATGTGCGATGTATTAAGGGGTTCCGGGCTGCTGTAATTCCTTGTACCTTCTGGTCCCTTCTTATCCTTTTTCCTAGTCTCTTTCCTATCAGTTGTTATCATTCCTTCAACACCGCCGCCATTAAGCGTTCCATTTCCCTATATGCGCAGTCAAAGCGGACTTCAGATTTCAGGTCTGAATCATATTCTGCCTCGATATCGCAGATATCAATTGGTTTATGGCATATGCCGCATGTTGATCCTTTGCCAATCATTCTTTCAACACCTTCGTTGTTCTATCTTTCCGGGCTTTTAGCCTTGCCTCAAGGCATTCGGGAATAAGGCTTGCTAACTTCCTGAATGCTTTCTCTTTCATGCTCACTCTATCACTTCCTTTTTTTGGAATTTTAAGACCTTCCCTGTCCGTCCTATAAAATTATGGACTGTGATTCCTGTATTCAGGTCATTGACGGATCTGATCTTCTCCAATGGTACATGATAAACATTACCTGAAACCGTTGATGTTGCAATGTACATGTTCTTCAAACCGATACTTTCAACAGTTCCGATACGGATAAGCAGCGATCCGTTGCGTGTTATGTATTCTGCCCGGACTTCGCATCCTTTGAATTTCAATATCTCTGATCTAGGTATCATGGGTATGACCTCCCATTGTCTACGAGCACACCTATCAGGGTTTTCGCTTCGCCTATACTCAGTTCATTAATGTAGCGCTTGCCGTGTGAAAGCATGAAGTCAAGGACATACTGAATATTCTGGGAGCTGAACATGAGGTTCTTTATTGCCCGTTTCTGGGCATCCGAAGCTCGGGGAATGGTCATGCTGTTACCTCCCTTGTAAAGAACAGATATCCAATGGCACCTGTGTTCTGCTGCTGGAACTCCATTTTAGCCATTATGATAAGCAATTTTCTGCATACCTCTGCAATGTCAATATTAGCCAAGGATCCGATCATTTTGTTAAGAGATTGAGATGGGATCATTTCTTTTCATCCCCCCTTAATTGTATAGTGAAAAAGACTGTCCCCATTTCTCCTTTGTTTATCCTTGTAAAATATAGTTCCCTCATTTTGGTTTCTAGACTTTCCTTATGTTTGTCATAGTGAGCCTTTGGTATTGCGATCTTGAAGGTCTCATTATAGACGGATTTTCCTGAATCCTTAACCAACACAGGTATACCTGAATTCAGAAGCGACTGTATAATTTTCTTTCCTTCGTCCTCAGTTATTGCACTTTGGTTTTGCACATCGGATTTTGAAGATTCCTCATGCAATCCGGAGGCATGGGTGCTCTCTATCATGTGAGTTTTCTTCGAGAGGTGTTTCTGGGCTTCGGAATTTGTTGGGTCAGGTTGCGATTTCTGAATATCGCTGTCCTTACCTTCCCTCGGTTGAAGTTTAGGAGACATCGAATCTTGATTCTGAATCGGACACGGGGTTATGTCATCCGCTAAGCCAGAATTGCGGGGTTCCGGGAACGGTTCGGACTCGTGTCCGATCCGTTGGGGCAACCTATATACATGATCATATTTTCCACTTTTTTTTTCTTTCTCATGCGGGGGGATTTGCCCAAATGAATCGGACATTATGTCTGATGACAGCGGAGCCTTAGAAAAATAGGCTTCCCATGTGAATTGATCCCGTGTCCGATTCATTTTTGAATTTCCGGATTGTTCATAAGTGCCATCCCATGACGCATACGTGATATACTTTCTTTCGCCCTTGAATGGACCTTCCTCCACGACTTTTCTCTTGATAATGTAATCATGGCGCCCCAGCCATGATGAGAGCGTCTTGGGTTTCACGGGTTCTACCTGCTTTTTCTTGCACCATGCTTCATATTGCTGATAGAGTTCATCGACAACCATGATCGCTGAAAAATTCTCTACCATGACTTTTTCAGATGACCCGACGTCCAGAGTTCCGCCTCTGACTTCCTGCTTTGCCTCTATCTTGTCGGGCTCAGGCATCAGATTCTGCGCCCATACCTGTACAGAATCGGCTTGAAAGTTCCAGAGTTTCTCAACAGTATCGTTATCCTGCTCACCTGTGAACGTCCATCCCTGCGACACAAGATAGGACAATCCAATCAGTCCGTTGAGGAAGAATCCGTCCAGCATATTGAGCATCTTTGGCTTCAGGGAATTATCCGGCTTCGATGCCCGGTTCAGTATTATCAGTAAGAGCCTACGCCATGCCCCTCCTGCCTGTGTGATCCTGAATAAGGGCGGAGCACTCGCCCATAGTCCCTTGAATATGGGTCTTTCAACCGTGGGATCCTTGAATTTCCGCTCCATTTCTGATGGCTCTCCGCCGAACAAATCATTTACTGCTGAAAAATCATGGATCCTTATGTGATTCATGTCGCCGTCAATTAGTGCAAGCTTGTTTTGCAGGTTCTGCTTTGAAAAATGTTCCCTTGTGTCTGCCAGCTTGTGCGGCCCTGCCTTTGCGAATAACGTTAAGGTGTCGAATGTCAAAATCCCCTGGACCGCTGCAAGATGTGTGCCCTTCCCGCTCCCTGAATCGCCAATCAAAACCAGAATTGTTCGTTCAGTGGGCAATGGGTACTTCGTGACAAGGAGGTAGCCGATCATCTGGTAGAATTTCATGGCACCATCAGCGCCCATTGCCTGCATTGAGAAATTCCACCATTCCCTGGCCTGCACCACTATGTCAGGGTTTTTTAAATTCACATTTAGCGCATAGGTCAGGAAATGTTCCGATCTGTAAGGGTCTGATGTTACATTCATCTTGCTGCCGTCCCATCTACCCTCAATAGTGCAATCATTCAGCGCCATCCGGAATAAGCCACCGTCAGGAGGTTGATTCAGTTCGCCGGGCGACTTTATGTTTCTGGCCTTTAACCTGTTGGATATCTCATCAATTGAGGAAGTACGAATCTCCAGATCCCCAGGAAGTGCGAGAAATTCCTCAAGTTGCTTTATCTCCTGCACAATCTCTTTTGATTTCTCTTTGTCTGTCGATTCTTCAAGGTCTTTCTGAAGTTTGCTAATTTTAGTTTTAACGGTATCATCATATGATGTGTGTATGATCTTTGATCGCTTCAACATAACCTCCCTGACTTTTTCAAGCTCCATGGCTATTCTCACCTCACCATCCTGTCTGAAAAATTTATCGAACGAAAATAATGTTAAACGGTCAATTTTCGCCCCCGGCGCATTCATGGCAAGGAATCTTAGCCAGCCAGAAAGTTTGTCTGCGCTTATGCTGGTTTTGCGGGGATTAAAGTATTCAGCATAGCGCTTAAGGCCCTGACTAATTCGGGTAATCCTTTGAAAGTCTTCGCCGTCTAACTGTTTTATCTCTATTCCTATCTCCTTGGCTTTTTTCTTAGCCCGTTCTGCTACGTCTTTCGATAGTTTTGCCATTAATCCACCCCCTTCACGTCTTTACACTCTATCATTCCATCAAGCACCGCAATAAGTGAGATCACGCCGCCGCCAGTGTTATGCCTAAAACAATGCCATGTGTCAGTTTCCGGATTTATGGCGAAATTCGCTCCTGTCTCGCTACCATGAACTGGATGTGTGCCTTTGTACCAAGATCCTGCCTGCATGAAGTGTGATATATCGACGCCATAGGCATGAAGGACCTTGAGAATCTGCCCGCTCCCTTTCGGGATCTCACCTTTGTGCCTATTCGGGCTGGTCTCCTTGCCAACAATAAAATCCTTTGAGACCGCCAATAGATCAGACTTTTTAACAATGGCTATTGGCACGTCCCTGATTTCTACTGACCCATAGATCACGCCATTTGGATGAACGGAGCCGGGGCCAAGTGCGTAACCGCCCTTTCCTTTTATGTATGATCCATCTTTCAGTGGAATGCAACCGATAGGACCATCCTGAATGAAATACCCATATTGGAAACGTCCCTGCTTTCCAGTGCTCCACCTGTATGTTATAGGAAGGTTATTATCCAGCGTTTTCTGAATTTCTACTATGTCAGCATCTACTAAAGCAAGGAACCCGTTGGGGCTTGTGATTCCGTAATTTCCGCCCCTTTTTACCCATTGTAGTATCTCAGGGGACCTTGCCGAATAGTTCGTGATTGTTGGCCATCCACCCTCTACTGCCTCTTTACTATTTGCTCTCACTTTTAGAAGACGTATATTAGGATCGGCAAACTGCAAAGGAAAAAAGTTAATCCCTATGTTCGTATTATTCATAGTGAAGTCGTCTCCTGGCGGAACACTTCCTCTTTTTTCTTTCATTTCCACCACCTCTCCATTTCCTCAATCAGCTTTTTTAGTATGATGGACCCAGAAACTGTCTTACGATATCCTATGGCTAACGCCTGTTGTTCGGTCGACTCAGCGTTTAGAAACAACCTTATAAGTCCGGTACAACTGTACTTATTGGCGAGGACAACCACCTCTTCTTCTTTTTTCATTTTCCCCGTGCCTCCTTCTTTTCTATCGTTCTTTGATTGGGAATTAAATCCTCCCCGGTCAGTTCTTTCCAGAGCTGGAACAGGCGGCGGGGGTCATTGTAGTTGATTGAATCCGTCATAGCTGGGTCCTCCGTCGAATAATCAAAGAACCCTGAGGATCTATTGTCAGATTCAAAATGTCTCCCTTGGCAAGCCCCATTGAATCAGCGTATTCTTTCGGTATACACACATAGAGAGAATCCTGAATCCTGTTTATTTTGCGTTTCCAGTAAACCTTCGATATATTTTCCGACATATTTTTACCACCTTTAATTCAGGAAAGAAAATCATCAGTTGTGCAACATAATATTTACTTTCCTTACCTCTATTATATAGTAATGAAACTATAATATAATATAATTCTGCATATGCAAATTATTGATTAATTTGCTAATGAAAAATATTACTTAACTTTCAATAGAAATTATAGTAAGGTTTAAGTTTATGATAGCTATACAAACTCATGGTAAGAAAACCGAGAATTGATCATAAGAAAAATCTAGCAATGGTAATTCTCTCAATAGCAAAGGGAATTGATACAGTGATGGAAATAACCACGGAAATCGGTTTGGATAAAAGAACAACATTCAATCTGCTTAAAGAGTTGGAAGAGAACGGACATATTGGATCAGACAGACCACAACAAATCCATAATCATCCTACTAAGAAGCTTCGGTATAATCTCTTAGATGACCCATGGAATTTCTCATACTATATGATCCTGATCAATGAGAATCTGAAGGAAAAAATAGAGGAATTTATGTTGACCAAATATTATGGCAATACCGCGTCCACAGTTTGTAGGATTGTTTCAGAGCACGTTGCCCCCGAGTCACTTTTTTTTGGCTTGTATGTGCTTAGAACAACGGAAAAAAAAGGGAAAAACAGAAAGCAGGACAGTGAATTGGTTCTTGCTATGTTCACTAAGTTTTTGACAAATGCCAAAAACCCAGAGATATTGAATAATGTGTTTAAAGACTTGGAAAGGGAGGGTTTTGAATTATTTTTAGACCCCTTAAATAAGGATGAAAACTCGTCCATTGACATAGAAACAATAAAGCGGCTGATCTACGGTAATATGTATGGACAGAATGAAGCTTACTTCGGTAACTCTGTCATTGACATGGAAACAATGAAACGTTTGCACGATGAGAATATGACTGAACAAGATAAAACTTACTTCAAAAACCTGACGAGCAAAGACTTAGAGATCCTAAGAGGCATAATCTCAGTTAGGTTGAGATATCTCGGGTTGGAAAATAAAGACCTTTTCGATAAGGCACTAAGGGCAGGAGTCATAACTAGAGCCGCTTTGAGTGAGCACTTATTCTACGATGCATTTTATAAGACGATAACTACCTTCCCGGATTCTGCAATTGTGTTATGCAAATCACTATTGTCGATGATTTCAAGAACAATGCCGGAGGGTTATAAAGAGGATAACTTGGACTTACTTTTTGGTTGGAGTTCCTATGCTAAAGATGGGGGAATGACCCCTGCTATACAAGTAGTTCAACTTGAAAAATCATTGCATTACATAATTATCGGAGACATCGTCCAAACCCTATTGGTGAAAACGCTAATCGGAATCAACTATCATAACGCTATCATGCCCG
The DNA here is from genome assembly GCA_021790415.1 of Thermoplasmata archaeon. The sequence goes on from JAJYDZ010000062.1 coordinate 8,155, forward strand.
AACAGTTCTTAGAGGGGTACATATTGGAT
>JAJYDZ010000063.1 GCA_021790415.1 Thermoplasmata archaeon
TGTGTCAAATCTATGGTAATATTTGTCCATAACAGCATATACGGTGTCTTGGCAGACCTCATACTTTGAGAAAGTTTTCAATTTTTCAAAATCTTCTTCTATTGCATCGATTATTGTTCTTGTTCCCCGCGAAATGCCTTCAATGGAATACCGAAAGTATTTGGCCTCTCCACACACAGAAAATATATCATTTGACGGCCCTTCTACTAAGAAGTCTATTCTGGCATTCCTTCCCAACTTATCTCGTACCTTGCTGAGATTGCCGTTATCAGAGAATTTATACCCATCAAAATTTCTTGACTTCAGGTTCATTTCAAGGTGGAATTCGTAATCTCCGTCATCTTTCTCTGCATAAAAAAATCTGCCCAATTGAAACGGAACATCTGCTTCTTCCCAACATATAAAGTGGTTATCAGCAAGGTCTTCTTCATCTGCATCTTTCAAGAATTCCTTATGTGCCTTATCTATTCTATCCGATAGCATTTCCCAAGCATTTTCAAGCCTTTTAACAACCTCAGATTTATTCATGTTCCTCTTTCTGAAGCACATCTTAGAAATATAAGTAAATTTGTATTTTTGACTTAGTGAATGCAATGATATTTGAAATTGAATTAGATTCAGTGAATCTAATAATTTTGCCTTAAGTTGACCAGTTTTCTTTTAGTATACTAGTACATCTCATGTTCTAACAACTGACGATTTTCTTGATCTCCCTTGAGTTTTCTTAAGCTCCAATATTTGCGTTTCGTAACATACTTATCCAAACAGTATCTCCGAACCGAGTTAATTTTTAAGACAGTGAAGGCCATCGGTTCAGATTCAGCTAAGACAATTTAAAATGTAAGTAGACGCTATTTTCAGCCGAATAGGTAGGGATTCGATTATTTAATTAAGTGGATATCTATATCAATCGTTTTCTAGCCTATCTAAGAACCATCTTATTAGGTTTGCGACATCTTTCTTTTTCTTCCATTCCTGTTGTTTTTGTTTTAATTCCAACTCTAGTGTTTTCCGTTGCTCTGCCTGTTCTTTTAATCGGATTTCCCTCTGTTTCGTGCTTTCCGATACCTTGTTGTCTCCACGTTTTGCTCGACTTTTCGATTCTATAGCTTGTATTGATTTGGTCATGGTCATAAGAAGGCTGTTTCCTTTAAGAGAGATCTTAACTGCCCACAAAGCAATAACTAAAGAGACGATGCTTGTTATTATCGTAAAAATAAACTCAAGAGTTGTCATTTAGTCACCGTCCATAATGTTTCATGAATTTCTTTGCCTAAAAATGACATTGTTCGTAAAATAAGAAGGGGCCTCCTCTTCTTTAATCAACCCAATCGAAGAACCTTCGTATTCAATCGTAACATCCACTAAAAATAAAATAGCACCCTTAGAAATAGTAAACAAAGGTCTTAGTTTTCCACCTTGAATCACAGTTGTGTCTCTATCTTCGCCCTTAATCACAGTTATTCCGGAGTTCTTTGGTGCTACAATAGTTTGCCTAATGTCCATAAATTCACCTCTTTTTAGTAAAATATATGGCTTTACATTTTGTTTCACATATTTTTTGATTATTTCTTGTTTAATCTTTTTATAAATATCCGCACCAAGTTCTTTAAGGATTCCATAGGCTACACCAGAAGAATATATTATCTCAAGAATGTTAACGATATCAGGAAGAAATGACTTTTTAAGTGGTATCTCTTCTTCTGCATACCTATGGTCATTTTCAGACAAGTATTTTTCAACGAAATTCTCTGCAATGACTTCCAATTGGTTCATTTAACAACCTCCTTATTTCTCAAAACTGCCTTTCTGCATAATTACTATAAATTCCCTACTCATAGTTTCATCACTATACACTACCATTTAAGCATGTGCGAAGACATTATATATTGTTATTTAATGATCTATTATAAAGCCCCCGTTGGGAATCGAACCCAATCCTGAATCTTACCGGAGATTCTGCATATCCGTTGTGCTACGGGGGCATCGTTTCTATTTGTCTTCTTTTGTGGCATTCTCCTCGCGTTGCTTATCTGGTTTATTAAGCTGAAACCACAATTCTAAAAGTTTCTCAAGTGCACTTATCAAGGTTTTTGCATCATCAAACTCTTTACTTTTCCATGAAACTTTAATATTTTTGAACGAGATTTCTTCCCATTCCGTGTTACTAACTATGGTATTTACATTTTCTTTAGGGTCATCGCTCTTACTTATGATATCTTGACTCATCGTTATCGGTTTTATGCCATTTCTTCTAATATATTCTTTATGGTTATTTAAGAATTTGACAACTTGTTCAACCGCATTTTGTAAATTTGCTAATGAAACATTTGCCACATCCTTTAAAAATGCCCGAATTTGTGCTTCTGATGGTTCAACACCGTATCTAGCCTGTAAGTCACTGATTAAACGTAAATTGTTAATCGCTTGTTCTTTTGCTCTTCGCTTCTCTTCATCATTTCCATAAAGAATTAATTCTCCACGCTCTGTTATTGTTATTTCTTCATTACCTGTTTCTATAAATCCATACAGCTTCAGGGAAGAAATATAGTGACTTGAACTCACGACCTTTTGAAAACCTAGATATTCTGAGAAAGTTTGTCTCTTAAATTTCTTCTCCCCCCTTGGGATCAAGGGCTTAGCCCTGTAAAATCTATTCTCTATTGCAGACAAATCAAAATCCGGCATTATATAAATTCCAATCGTAGGCATTGTTATCACTAGGCTAATAACAAATTGCTATTTAGAGTTTGCTATATTGTATTACCAACTAACAAATTCGTATAACATTTTTTTGATTATGTCTTAATTTATCCTTTCTTGTTCAAACTTCTTTCTAAGAAATTTATCGCAAAGGAAAGCCCGTATTATTATTTGAAATGTTAAGGCCTTTCTTTCAAATTCCTGGTCTGACCCATAATATATGTCGGGAAATTCCTTCAACAGTGGTTAAATTAATTCTAAATAGTTGCATTATTTATCTAAACTATTTAAAATACTTTCTTTTTACTTATCTAGGTTTTTAGTTTCTCGGATTTTACTGCAAGTTATGCGGATTACAATAAGAGGAAATGGGTTGAACTGAATCTGCTGCATACTGCGGAGTTAAGACAAAACCCCTCAAACTCTGAAGAAGGTCAGAGTAAGGCGATGCCATGAATAGTAGAACTTCAGAAATACCAGAAATAAATAAAGGAGATCCAGATAAAATCGTTGGGAAGAATTTAGCAAAGTATGTTTGAATGTGGATGCTAAATACGTTCAACTTGGACTTCAATTGGATAAACGATTCGATGACCAATGTTAGATTGCTTCATCTAATTGTCTGAAAGTTGATTATTTTCAATCATTTTTCTTTCGTCAGGACTTATGCCATATAATGAAAATACAAACTCTTCAATTTTTTGATCATACTCATTGATTAGTTCTTTCAACCGTAGCTTTTCATTTGTATTATCCATTCCACAAAATTTCATACTCATTTTAGTAATTTGACTTACTAAAAGAGAAAGCACATTTTGTTTTTCTTTACTGATGATTTTTATTGGTATCTTTCTTAGGTCTTCAGGATAAACAGCACTATAAGTTCCTTGCAGAGTCCCTGTTGCATAAAATTTACTAAAGAGATAGGATATTAATCTTGAACCAACAATTCCAGCAATAAATTTCAGGTCGAACTCACCATAAGGTTTGTAAATTTGAATCTTTCCTGGATTCTGCAACTTTAGTATATCATCACCCCATAATATCATGTGAATTAAGTTATCGTTACTGTAATATCCATTTTCATCGTAGGCTATTATTAGTCTATTATTCTCACCACTTACTCTACGAACAATTATCTTGCTCCTTTCGAAAAGCTCAGGAAATTTAGGTCTGTGGAAGTATTTGGCCTTGCTTTCATAATCCATATATTGCCCACTCCACATAATACAATATCTTGAAATTTCCCTACCTGTAACATATTTTTTATAACCACTTTCATATACGTTATGTATAACATCGTCCTTCGTGAACGAAACAGGTGAATGCTCACCACTATGTGCTACAACACCTGGGTTTACACAGCAAATGCTACCAAGCATAACACTGCCCTTAGAAACCTTATCTAATAATGCCAAATCTTGCGGTCGTATATCGGTTCTAAAAGTATAGTTGTTGAATGTAAGAAAATTATTTTGGCTCACCTTTTCTAAAATGTTGAATCTATAGTTCTCATAGCGCACCAATTCAGTTTTATTTATAGGATTCTGATTTTTCGTTATTACGAAAATTACGTATTGCCTAGCAACATTATCGAATACGCCTTCTGTTCCAAAATCAGTAACAGAGAGGAGAGAGTATTTCTCAAGAATTAGTTTTCTCAGTTCTTTGGCATACTTCTCCTTAGAAAACGATGATGGAACTATAAATGATAAATATCCATTATTGTGCAATAGAGTAAGCGCTCTGTATATAAATATCACGTAGACGTCCCAGTGTCCCGATGCGATGATTGTATATTCTTTACTAAGGTATTCCACAAGACCTCGATCCACGCCAGATAAGGTCCAATTAGAAATATATGGGGGATTTCCAATAACAATATCAAATCCACCTTCCTTCATTATCTCAGGAAATTCCTCTTCCCATTTGAAAGCCCTATGAGAAATAGAAGGATCGTCAATCAAACTGTTTCCAACCTTGATGTTATTTTGTAAAATGGGAAGTCTATGTTTCCTTTCAGAGATCTGCAATAACAAGTTTAACTGAGCTATTTCTACAGCTTTGGGATCAAGGTCAACACCGAAGATATTATTCTTGAGAATTTCTGTTTTAGTGGAATAAAATTCAATTTCATTTCCTTCCATGTCAGGATTGAATTTTGTTTGTTTAACTGTCCTTACGCTCTTTGAAATGTCTTTGTTTTTCTCATAATATTTACTCCAGTATCCCTCAAGTTCTTTGTAAGCCCTTATTAGAAAACTTCCAGAACCACAGGCCGGATCAAGAATCCTAACCTTACGAATTTCCTCAGGTGTATGTGTTTTTATGTATTCTCCAACTGTATTCTTTACTATGTAATCCACAATGTATGAAGGTGTATAGTAGATGCCCTGTTCTTTCCTATGAGTCTTTGATTCCTCTAATTTCGCTCTCTTTGGGGTTTGCTTTAGTATATTCCCTAAATATTGCTCATAAATTTTTCCCAAGACATCTGCATCTAAAACTGCAAAATTATACGAGTAAATTGCACCTTCTGGAGAGTAAAGGCCCTGTATAACCTCAGATAGTGCCTCGTTACTAATGTCAACTTGATCAGAGATGTGTATAGTTTTATTATCCTTTCCGAAGAGTCCACTATTGTAAACATCACGGTAATGTTGGTAAAGCTCCCTTACCTTTTTTATTAGATGGCCCTTTTCCTTTTGTGAGAATTGGTTATAATAGGATTTCAGATTCTTCGATTCGTATCCCCTATCTTCAGCATTTCTGATGAATACTAATCGGTCAAGAGTTCTTTGTACAGCTTCATCAATATCATCTTCCGGAACATGTGGGTTGTTCTTCTTAATGTCTTTTGAAAGTGCTTCCCTGAAATGAATCATATCCTGAAGAAGTTGTTTGTCAACTGGCCTTTTCATGGGTTTCTTTCCATTTACAAGGGCCCATGTATCCAATAATCCCTTTTCAAATCCCCTTTTGCTAAGAAGTTTCAGTTTGTCTCTACCATTTTCACCCAGGTATTCTTCTGATTTTAACGTAAAGGCCCATTCTGCTTTACCACTGTCAGCATTGTACACCGCTAATGTCTCAAAATTTGTAAGGACGGCCCAACTGCATGATTTGAGCCATGCATAATTTACTGCCTGCTTATCATAGCCTGTATTAAATAAAATATCTTCTTCCTTCAGAGATTTTGCCTCAAGATAGAATTTTGTAATTCCATTTATACTAAATCCATAATCACTTCTTTTTCCAGCAATATTTTCTTCGTATGACACTGAATCATTGTGATTTTGCCTGTTCTCGGTATTCCAACCAAGTGCCTTAAAGAAAGGTGTGATAAAAACTACTTTTGTCTGTTCCTCAGTGTATCCTTTGATTTTGCCTTGCGTTTTTTCACTTTTGTATTTTTCTATTAGCTCTGCTATCCTATCAAAATCAATTTTATAGTCCTCATTTTCTTTGGAGTCTTTAACATTATTCATGTCAGTTGCCTTTGCCTTTCTATGGACTTTAACTGCCTGTGCTTCATTAATCTTCCTTTGTAAGTATCATAATTGACACTTTGCCAGGTTCTATTTCTTGACACCCACTTATCCTGTTCTCAGCATTATTGAAATCCGAGTCAAAAGCTCGTGATCGTCCCTTTACTGAGGATTAACAGTATATTATTGTATGGTAGCCCCCTTTCCACATTGTTAAACAATTTCTAAAAAAAAGCATTATTTATCTCAACCCACTAAAGCCTTACTTTTTGGTTATCCGAGTGTGCCCGTCGGATTACGCTAAAGGTCATGCGGAATTACAACAAGAGGAGATTGATTCATCTCTGAAATATACCAGGGTATGATACTCGTTATATTCTTTCTTAACTTATTCTTCTATGAGTATAACCAAATTCAGCTCTATTGAAGACATAAACAGTACGTACAGGGAAAAATGGAAAAATTACCGGACAAATAGCCTCGCCCCAGAGATCAAAGAATATTTTGATAAGTGGCCCATACAATACGACACAAACATAATAAAGAGAGACCTTCTCTTTGTAGGTTTAAACCCCTCATATGATGACAATAAAAAGCCTTTGCAACTATCTAACGCTAACTCACTTGATAATCAGGACGAAATAAGGAAGGCCATAGAAGATGAAAGAACTGCACAAAGAGGTAATGGAGATAAGGAGAGATATAGCTATTATTCTCTATTCCCGAAAATCTGTAAAACATTACAACTTGATATAGAAGACTGGAATCACATCGATCTATTTCCTTTCAGGCACAGAGATCAGTATCAACTAGTTAGTGATTTTCAATTGGATACAAACATTTCAGAATGGGTCATAGGTGGGAACACAAAGAAAGACATCATAAAAGACTGTGTAAGCATCTTTCTTGGCTTAGTTGAGTATCTTAGACCTAAAGTAATTGTAGTTGTTAATGGGTTTATCTCTAAGAAGATCATGGAGAATACTGGGTCGTATTACGTTGATGGTTACAGAAACCCCATCATAACAACCCAGACGGAAAATGAAGATTTTAACTTATACCTTCCAAAAAACTTAAATGAATGTCATCGCATACTCAAGATCAGGAACGAGTACCCATTGTTGCTGTCATCAATGTTGACAGGACAAAGGGCCCTTGATCTTGGTTCAAGGGAGAGATTAATTTGGCATATAAGGCAAATACTGGTGAGTCAGTATGATTGAAAAATATGACGTTTTAGGCTTGAAAAGGGCTCATGAAGAATACATAAAAAGAGAAGGCAGACACAAGTTCTATGACATGGCCCAGAAACTGATGCGGGATGGATACGTTACAGAAGCCAGAATTTTATTGCTTTATGGCTGGAATAGCGCATGGTTAGCTAAGCTTTCGATTAACTTTAACTTGGAAATATTCGAAAAAACTTTAGAGGATTGTAAGCCTTATTTTGACAAACTACGTGGGAAAAATTTACTTGAAATACGGTTAAAAGATTATGAGGCTGAAATAAAAGCTATTTTTGTCAAACTGACATCAATTAAAGAGATAAAATATACAGGAGCTTCTAAACTTTTGAGTCTTGAAATTCCTGATTTATTTGTAATGTGGGACAAAAAAATTAGGTGGTCTCATGATATCGATGAGAAAGAGCCAGATGAGTACTTCCATTTCTTGGAAAAGACTCAGGAAATGGCCAAGGGTATCGTTTGGATCTCTGAAGAATGTGATAATATAACCCTCGCTAAGGCAATAGATGAATACAACTATATGTGTGCATTAAACGAGAAAGAGTGTAACAAGAAAACTCAAAAAAAGAGTAGAAATTTAAAGAGTCTTGAAGTTTAGACTCAAGCTCCAGAAAACACTTCCATTTCAGCCAAGTGAAGTACAGATAATGCCAATGGACCAAAAAAAGCAAGTCTTTCATTAAATCGACTGA
>JAJYDZ010000064.1 GCA_021790415.1 Thermoplasmata archaeon
ACCAATAAAATTATAGAGATTTGTAGTAAGCATTCCTCGAAAATAACCTGATTCTGCAAGGACACTTCTAGTGACTAGGGAATTTCCGGTATAGGTGGTCAAAAGCGTTACGAATGAAGCATTTGGAATTATATACAAAGCAAATTCTATGGCTATTGTGATCACAACGCCTGCACCTATGAGTGCAGATACTATTCCCCTTAACTTCCCACGCGCAACTAAACCTCCGAAAATTCCAGGAATAATCCATCCTATGAGGGGAAAGTAGCCCATTACCGCGAGGCTCGCTATTGTGGCAATAATACCAAAGCCTACACTTCCGGTTGATTCGTCGTCTGCCATTTGCATAATAACGCACTGGTATATATTAAACTTCTTTGCATCTCTCCGTTATGGAAATGTATTCCCTCAAGACAGAAAATTGAAATTATATCTTATGGGAAGTCTTATATTTTTTAAAATATAGCCCATAGGTAGCCAGGTAACATGATCAAAGCTAAAAAAAAGTCGAACAAGAGGTCCCCCCGTTCTAATAAAAAAAAGAAGGTCATAGACGATATTAATTTTGATATTCAGAAGGTGGATAACATATATCTGGGGGAAAAAAATGTTATTCATGTTAGGGTTACCCCAGAGAAATACATTAAGCTGATGGAGGCTACTATAACCGATCCTCTTCAAAGGCAGTCAATACTAAAACCAAAGAAAATTTCAAAGGGCAATTTTGACCTTAGGTTTAAGCCAAAAGAAACTGGCAAATATTCCATCTCTTTCTATGCAAGAACAAAGCAAAAAAAATTCAAAAGAGAGGAAATAGCCATAGACTCTATTATTCGGGAAAAGCCAGTTGAAAACATCACTTCTAACGCTGTCGTTGAAACCAACAAAATTGACATGTCTAAGATAAAAAAGAGAACATGGCCATCATCCTCTGCTTACTCCATAGCCCTCCAAAATCCAAAACAAAATATCGCAGAGGCATATGAATCAATTAGAAACGGAATTTTTGAGAAGAATCCCATGGTAAAATACCCAACCCTCATTTTTGGATCAGGAAATTTTGGAACAGTATTCAAGGTAAAAACTGATGGGGGAACATATGCAATAAAATGTTTTACACGAGGCTCCCCTGATCTTGAAATTCGATATCAGGCCATAAGCAGTTTTCTTAAGGCAAAGAAATTTCCATTCTTTACTGAATTCAACTACATGGATGATGCAGTAAGAGTAATGGGCAAAAAGGAGACTTATTTTCCAATCCTAATGATGTCATGGGTTTCCGGGGAAAATATGAATCAGTATATCAGGAGAAATTTAAACAATCCGAGCGCCCTTAATGTCACGGCTAAAAGCCTTTTAAAATCAGTGCAGGAAATGGTCAAAAGCAATATTGCCCACGGAGATCTTTCAGGAGACAATATACTTGTCCGTGAGAACGGGGAAATCAATCTAATAGATTACGATGGAATGTATGTACCTGCAATAGCAAGCCTTGGAGCCAGCGAGGCAGGGCATGAAGCATTCCAACACCCCAAAAGGATGACAGAATTCAACGGCAAACTTGACTATTTCTCGTGCCTTCTAATTTATGTAACTCTTCTTGCGTTGTCAAAAAAACCGGATCTCTGGCAATTTAATGATGGAGATGGAGATAAGCTCATATTATCAGGAGATGACCTTAATAATCCAGGACGTTCAGAGGTACTGAAAGAAATGCTGAAAATCGGCGGTAAAGTAAAAACGTTAACCAATCTTCTAATTAAGAGTCTTTCCAAGGATTGTGGATGGGATCAGATTTCGCCGTTGGTAATTTCATAAGAAGTCTATATCTCAATGGTTATTATTGAAATATCGTCGTTCTTCATTTCTCCACTAATTCTAAGTTCGTCCCAATAGGATTTTTCAGGATTAAGATAAGTTGTAATATCGTCAATTCTCCTTATCCCACCTTCCATAATCCATTTTGAAGCAGCATCTGAAGCAAGCAAAATCTTGCTTCCTTTTTCCACAGTATAATTTTTCATTTCGTAGTCTGGAATTTCAAGTGGTGAATCATCGAAGATTGGCTCACCATGACCACTCCAGAGGAGATCCGGATGAAGACCAAAGCCAGACACATCCTTTATGGGAAAGCTTTCGAATCGCTTGTTTGTTCTTATGAAAGCACAGCTGTCACCAACTGCGATGCAATTTACTCTGTAATTCTTCTCACTCTTTCTTATTTCCATGCCTATGAACGTTGCGTAGGAACCTAAAACCGACTTATTCTTCACATTCCATTTCAGGTTGTTCCACTCTATTTTATCATGCCAAAGGTTTATGGAGTTCCTGTAAATTTTATTGATTATTTCTTCAGGATTACCACTTAGATTTCCGTACTGCGAAAAGGTATCAACAAGGCACTTTGCCCACAAACCTGAAAATACCGAATCGCTAGCTCCATCTGAAACGGCAAATCTCATGTTCAGATCGTCAGACATGAGATAGTCTTCGCATTCAGCCTGTGTATTTCCAACCTTTGGAAATATTATGGATTGACTTCTCATTTCACTCTGCTATATGCTACCCTTGTACCAATATCCAGTAGCTTGATGAGATCTTCCAGCCTAGCATTGAAAACATATGCTCTTGCCCCTGTTGTTACATCCTGATACTCTTCTCTTGCTATTGCCAGCATAGAGTCAGGAAGCACTGTTGATATGCTGAACATGGTTGAGGCATATTTTTCCTGGGGTAGCTTGGATTCATCTTCCGGGAAAGAAACCGGCTGAGCCGACGACTCTGAAAGGTGACAGTTCCAGAGCATGGTCTTCCCGTCCTTTGTTGAAAGTTCAGTAAGTTCTTTGGATATATCTGTGGGAGAACCATCTGTGGATTCTCCGTCGCTGATATTTATAACAACTGGTGGATATGAGTATTGATGATCCTGAACCCATTTCTCCACCCATTCCTTTGCCAGTTTTAGAGCAGATACCATTGGGGTATCGCTTGCGGCAACAGGTTCAAACCAAACTGGATATTGAAATTCTACTTCCTGATCATCCACTTTTTCTTTCCTCGTTTCCATTTTCTTAATTACGTTTTCCATTTCTGTTATTGGAACCGGAGCATCCGATATTAGGCCGGCAGCGCCTGATCTTTCAAACCCATACCCAATTACACCGAGATCAAAGTAATGTCTGACTCCTTCAGATTTTGTGCATCTGTTTATAAGTTCAGCAATTTGCTTGTTGATGGCGTCTGTTGCTTCTACGGCCTTGGATCTTTCGCCACCTGATAACTTGTGGCTCATAGATCTTGACTGATCGAGCAAGAACAAAAATAATCCGGGATTCCTTCTACTTATTTCAGCTTCATACATAACTTCCTAAGGCGACTATAATAAAAATCTTTTCCATTCTCTCGCAAGGAACAACAACCATCTTTTTAGGTCTGAAGAAACTAACAATGGATTTAGATTGGATATTGAGAGTGAATAGATAAGAAAAATGATATGTTTCCACCCAATATGAAGAGGAGATCTTCACTGAGATAATTACATTTTTATCTTAAAAGTAATCTCACCCGTGGAAACTGCAAAGATAATAGACTTCAAGAGAAGTTTCATGCAATCTTTTACCTCCATTGGACCCTTTCTAGATATTGCTGCTATCTTTGCCTCAATAGCTATCATTTCCCTATTTATGATGCCATTAGTGGTTTTATCTTCATTTCTTATTTCATACACAACAATCTATGGAGTTTATTACATTTCAAAGAGTCATTCCAGCAACGGTGGTTATTATTCCTTTACTGGAAAAATCTTTGGTGTAAACGCAGGCCTGATCACAGGTATCTTCTATATTTTTTACAGTTCATTGGTGCTTCCAAACATTTCACTGTTCGTTGCAACTTTCATTGAATCATCTCTTACTTCAGTGGGTTTTAATTTTCTCTATTCACTGGATGTATACGCACTTCTATTTTCTTTATCCGCAATAATATTAGTTTCAAGAGGCTTAAGATTCTCCTCATTTTATGTTTTATTATTTGGGTTTATTGAAATTGCAGCGATGATCTTTTACATAACATTCTTCTTTACTTTTTCTCAGGGATATATCAATCCAATGCAAAATTTTGACGTTGAATCTTTCTTTACCGGAGTAATGTTCGGGATGGTCATATTTGCAGGTAGTGGATCATCAATATTCATATCCGAAAACACGCAAAGACCTAATAAATTAGTTCCACTTGCTGTACTTACATCTTTCACAATCTCCGGATTGATTCTAACTTTTGCAGCATTCGCAATGAATGATTATCTCGGACAGGCAGGTCTTATTCTTTATTCACAGACAGGGGGAGAATACATATTAACGAGACTAATGGATTATAATTTCCTTCTGTTTGCAATATTTTTATCGATCACTGTGTTAAGTGCTTTCAACTTGGCTATTTCATATTTGAGAGCTTTTATAAGCACTTTGGAAAGAATGAGAAAAGACAAAATAATACCTTCTTGGAAAACAAGATTCAATGACTCGTCACTCGACCTTTTCATATTGTTACTTGTTACATTGATCATAATATTAATTTCAAATTTCATAGGTTTCTTCAACATGTTTCTCACAATTCTGACCTGTGTAGCGTTGTCTTATATTTTAGTGCACATTGTAACTGCCCTTGCAATCATTAAAGATTCAAAGCACTCCATAAAAAAGCCCAGCTTCATAATATCTTTAATTTCTTTGATATTACTTTCACTTGTTCTGTACTATGAAATTACCTATGATCCTAACCTATACTCCAATTTAATTACATTAACCATGGTTCTATTGAGCGCTATAACCATTGCTGCGGTCAATATATATGGGAGGAAATATCTTTCAATGGTTAACTTTGATTACAACCTTCTCTAATCAAATTGATATTTTGGTTCTCAGGAACTATCATAAACTCTTTTAGAGAATCATCAATGATGATATGACATAATTGAAGATTTTTGATAAATTCACAGGGAGCGAAGTCGGTGAGGTAGAGATCCTAAAAATAGAGGATAATTCCTTTGAAAAAAATTCCATGAGAACCACTGAATTCAACCTGAAAGAAAGACTAACGATCCTTCGAGAAGCATCTGATCTCATAGATCAGAATATGGAATTCCTTGCACAAACGCTTTCCATGGAAACGGGTAAAGCGTATAGAAACGCTGAATGGGAGCTTATCCATATGAAGGATCTTATGCTGAATCCAATCCTTACCATGAGTGACCATAGGATTGCTTATGAAAACTGTATGGAAGAATCCAATGGAATACACCTGTTCAATATACCTGAAGGAATTCCAGTTCAGGCATTTATAAATGAGGCAATCACAGGTATTTTAAAAGGTCAAAAAACCATAGCCCTGCATAACCCTTCCTGCCCATTGACCACAATGAAAATATCAGAAATTCTTGGAGAATCTGTTAAAGGCTGGAAGAAATTCATAACTGATGTTCTTATGGAAAGCCAGAATTCGGGGATCAAGAAAATTATTTCATCAGAAGAACCTCATACCATGACATTTTATGGGACGCCGGAAGAATGCACGGGATTCTCAAAAGTTACAGGACTAATTAATGCGAAAATGAGCATAATGTCAAACTCTCGTGCAGTTATATGGGATAAGAAATACATGGAATATGCTCTTGACTGGGCATTAAGAAAATCATTAACGCCGGTTTCCAACCACAGAATGAGGGTTCAGACGATCATAGTAAAGGCAGAATTCTTTACATATTTCAAGAATAGATTTATGGAACTCTCAAAAAAGCTGAAGTTCGGTGCACCCGTTGACAAAGCCCAGGACTGCAATTACTATCCAAATATATGTGAGGAAAAGAGGGCAATTCAAGTAGTAAAACATGCTAGGGAAATGGGGTTTGTCATAGAGGGAGAAGAGGATAAGAGATTCCCCATTGTTTTGCATAACGAATATGATGATTTAAAAAAGAAACTTGAAGATATCGACGGTGCCATAGCATTTATAGTTCCAGCAAAATCCCTTAAAAACGCAATGAACTTCTCCTTCGAAAGGAAGTCGTGGGAGACCACATACCTCTTTGCAAATGGCATAGAAGAGGCAGACCTGGTCAGATCTCTATCAGGTTCGTCTACCGTTATATTTAATCCTAAAAAAGAAGACATTGTCGGTTTTTCAAAGCATATTGAGAAAAAAGTGATCAGTTAGTTTCGTGATCCTTTATTCCTCTCATTCTTGAAATTATCTCCTTTCCAAATTCAGAGCACTTTAGCGGCTTTATATTTAAAATTCTTGCAAGATCCTGGGTTACTCTTTGATTTGCATAACACTGGGATACGGCCTCCTCCAATATCTGGGCTGCTTCAAACCAGTTGAGCTGTCTGAGCATCATGCTTCCTGATAGTATTATGGAAGTTGGATTGGCAATATCCATACCTGCATATTTGGGAGCAGTCCCATGAACAGCTTCAAAAATGGCATATGTATCTCCTATGTTTGCACCGGGTGCAATCCCCAGACCTCCTACCTGAGCAGCTAACGCATCTGACAGATAATCGCCATTAAGGTTTGTAGTTGCAATAATATCATAATCCTCAGTTCGTGTGAGTACCTGCTGGAACATATTATCAGTTATTCTGTCTTTGATCACAATCTTGCCTTGATAGCTTCCCGGGGACTCAAGATAAGCATCTTCTCTCACTGTCTTATCTGCAAATTCTTCCGATGCAACCTCATAACCCCATTCCTTGAAGGCACCCTCAGTGTATTTCATAATGTTTCCCTTATGGACTAGTGTAACGCTCCTTCTGTTATTTTTTATAGCGTATTCTATTGCCTTTCTGACGAGCCTCGAACTTCTGAATTTGCTTATTGGCTTTATTCCAATCCCCGTATCCTCTGTAAGATTAACATTAAACTCCTTTGTAAGAATGGCTCTGAGCTTCTTTGCCTCTTCTGAGTTGTATTTCCATTCAATTCCTGCATATAGATCTTCAGTGTTTTCCCTAAATACAACCATATTCATTTTCTCAGGGTGGGTAACAGGTGAAGGAACTCCAGGGAAATATTTAACAGGTCTAACATTTGCATATAGATCGAAATGCTGCCTGAGAGTCACATTAAGAGATCTAAATCCCTGTCCAATAGGTGTTGTCAATGGTCCCTTTATGGCTATTATGGTCTTCTGTAATAAGTCAAGGGATTCCTGTGGAAGATGCTTCCCTGTCTTTTCAAATGCATCCTCTCCTGCTGCAACTTTTTCCCATATTATGGATCGCTTACCTGAATAAGCTATTTCGAGCGCTGCATTTACAACTGAAATCATTGTGCTGGTTATATCAGGTCCTATTCCATCACCTTCTATATAGCCAATGTTAGGGTTATCAGGAATATTCAACCTGTTATTTTCCTCAATAGATATGTATGCCATTGTTCTCTCCCTTGTTATTGATTTCTCCATTATAGTTTTTTCACAGATAATGAAATATCAGAAAAATTAGCATTGGATAGTAATTTTGAAATGAGTTCATTATGAATTGAAGTGGTTATTGGGAGGACAACGATTGAAATTGGGAAAGTAATTTATTTCACAAGTGATACCATCCGTTGACTCATGAGAAATATAGTTCTGGGGCTTATGTTTGGTGATGAAGGTAAGGGAAAGGTCGTGGACTTTCTTACCGACGAAAAAACAACAGTAATCAGGTTCAATGGGGGAACAAATGCGGGGCACACAGTAGTTACTTCCAGAGGAAAATTCAAATTCCATCTTCTTCCATCTGGGGCGCTTAGGGCTTCCGATATTGTTCTGGGAAACGGTATGGTCATTGATCCTTTTGCATTGAAAGAAGAACTGGAAATATACAAGGAGGAGAATAGCGATCTCAGAATAATGATAAGCAAGGCTGCTTCT
>JAJYDZ010000065.1 GCA_021790415.1 Thermoplasmata archaeon
AAAGTTCTGTTTTCATTTAGTCATCACTCCAATTCCTTCTCCAGTGGAAATATACCCCTCCCCCTCTACCATCTTCATGAACATTTCATGAATTCTTGTATCTTCTGTTAATTCAGGGTGAAATGTCATACCTAGGGCATATCTTGAATATATCATAACTGGTTGATTTTTGTAATAAGAAAGCACTTCTGTTGTTCCTGTATCTTTGATCACAGGTGCTCTTATGAAGACCCCGGGGACTTCTCCAATTCCCTTAACATTTAGTATATCTATAAATGACTCTCCCTGCCTTCCATATCCATTTCTCAATATTTCTGAATCAAGCACTCCCATCCCTTCTACCCTTGAATCATTTGTATTTTTTGAAAGTAAAATAAGGCCCGCGCAAGTTCCCATAATCGGAAAACCTTCTCTGAATTTTTCCTTAATTTTATCATATATATTATATTCTTTAATCAGTTTGTATATTGTAGTACTTTCTCCGCCAGGTATTATCAAACCATCAACATTATCAAGTTCATTCTCTCTTCTGATTATGGTCGCGGAGACATTCTTCCCCTTTTCAGAGATTTTTGTGAACATTTCAAAATGTTCTCGAACATCTCCCTGGAATCCTACAATTCCTATTTTCACCATGGGGAATTATAAATAAAGATAAATTAGTTTGTTAAGCAGAAAAGCACTCGCTTAATATAAATCATTTATAGAGTTCAATATATTTATACGCTTCCATATCGCCATAACAGTACATAACTTTCTTATGATTTTTCTTAAGTTCCTTCACTCCTGATATGATCTTTTCCTGAGGCTCCTCCTTAACTATTGCTCTATAAATAAGAGAAGCAAGCTCTTTCATATCGGATTTATCAAATCCTATTCTTGTAACTTCCTGAGTACCAATTCTTATACCACTGGGATCCTGAGATTTTTTATTATCGTCCCATGGAAGAAGGTTCTTATTCAGAACAATATGGCAACGTTCAAGTAATTCTGCTACTTTCTTTCCTCCTCCATTTTGTCTCACATCAGCTACAAGGGTATGTGATTGAGTAAATTCACGTTCTTCTCCCAGTACTTTAATTCCAAGTGAATGTAGCTCTTCAGCAAGGGCCTTCGCGTTCTGGATTATTTTTCCAGCATAATCACTTCCAAAATCAAGGGTCTCAGCTAGTGTGATTCCGAGAGCAGCCATTGTATTAAGATGATGGTTACTTAACACTCCAGGGAAAACCCCTCTTTGAACCTTTTTCCAGGTTTCATCATCGGTGTTTCCGAGAACAATTCCATGCTGTGGCCCCGGTAAAGTTTTATGGGTACTTCCGGTGATTACATCTGCACCTTCTCTGAGTGGGTCCTGAAACTTCCCACCAGCTATTAAACCAAGTACATGAGCACCATCATACCAGACCTTAGCTCCAATCTCCTGAAAAGTATCCTTTAGTTCCTTTAATGGTGCAGGAAACAAAAATACAGATTGGCCTACTAGGCATACTTTTGGTCTCTCTTCTTTGAGCATTTTTATGGAACCATCCACATCTATGCTCATTGTATTTTCATCAAAAGGATAATTATGAATATCCAAGCCTCTAAAACCAAGTGTTCCAAATTTAGCTGCACTTATGTGCCCACCTCCTGAAAGGTTGGGTGCTGCTATCTTCTCGCCTGTTTTAGTTAGAGCAAAGGTTACTGCCTGATTTGCATTTGTACCGGAAACAGGCCTTGGATCTGCCTGAGGTGCTTTAAAGACTTTCTTTGCAAGTTCGGTGACTTTTTCTTCCATTATATCTACAAAAAAATTTCCTTGGTAATACCTATGATGTGGAAGGCCTTCTGCATACCTGAAACCAAAATCTGTGAGTAGCATTTCCATTGCAAGTGGGCTCATGAGATTCTCTGAGGCAATAAGTGGAATGCTCTCCTCAAAAAATTTATTATTATCTATGGCGGTTTTTCTTATATCCAGGGCATCTTTCATATTCTGGTTCATAGACAAACATAGTGAAAGAATATTTTTATGTTCTCATTGGATAAGAACGTGAGATCATAGGCTTAACAGATTCTTCATAAGATTTATGTTCAATATCCACATTCAAATAGACCGCGATGATGAACAACTTCTGGCTGATCTATGATGTCTGACGGGCAATCTGAGCGGTAAAACAACACTTACAAATTTAAATAGATTGAGACTTTCATTTAATAATTGAATATTTTAAAAATGGATGCTTAAAATTGTTTTGATTTAAATAACCAAACAAACTATTGGCAGCCGCATCCACAACTGTCTTCTGAGGTTTGCATATGTTGATGTCCGTGCCCCGATCCACATCCACATCCTTGCTGGGGCTCTGCTGAGGCGTTTCTTCCACATCCACATCCTTGATTCATATTTCCATGGTTATGTTTTGCTTCCATCTTCTATCAAAGCAACAATTTATACTTGTATTTAAAACATTAGAAGTGAAAAAATATTATAAGAGAAAGAAAATTAATTTTTTGGGTAGAATGAAGTAAGTTTTGTTCTTGTTTCTTTATCATACATAAAAGTCTGATCCTTCTCATCCAGCGTCTTTTTGTGTGTACCGTCGCAATATGGTTTATTGCCTGAGAGTCCGCATGCACATATATGCACTTCCTGATCCCCGACTTTTATGGCGTAAGGTACGTTCCTTTCGTGTAATACTAATCTTGCCATGCTAACGTTATCCTAAATTCATTCTTAAATAATTGTAAAAAGGAGAAAGATTGAATTTTATCTAACCCTTTCAAGAGAGAAAGAACCGAGATCGAAGGTAGTAGGCCGCGGATATACCTCAATCCATTCCCTTGATTTCACATTACCCAAACCAACTATACGAATATATTGTTTTGAATTTGCGATCTTGAACTCAATGGCGCCATCCATCATGTAGCTTATAGTTTCGTAAACTTTCTGTTCAAAAAGGCCATATTCAAGGAGGTACATAGCAGTTCCATTTTCGGCCTTCCTTTTCTGGACGAACTGTTGAATAAATCTCATTAACAGTTTTTCATCCAGTTGCGGTATATATGCTGTAAGCGATACAAATAGCATCCTGTAATACCCGTAGGATGCCTCCAGCTCCGTTGCAATTGTATCTAGGGACTTCATAAGAGCACTAACATTAGTTACATTATCTATAACCACAGCATATTTTGATGGAGATGACATCTGTATGGATCTTGAATAAAGATCGATAAAGCGGAGGATTTTATTTGCTTCCATCTTGTCAACAAGCTCAAGATCTTCCCCAAGTATTCTTGCAATTTCCTTCTTTATTTGTCTGATATCTTTATCTGCAGCTATAATTACAATTGGCACTGATTCAAGTATTGATTGGGCAGCAAAATTGTATGCAAGCGTTTCTTTTCCTGAAAAGGGCGGACCAAATAACACTAAATTTGATGAGACAGGAATTCCACCAAGCATGAGCTCATCAACTTTCTTTATTCCAGATGAAAGACGATCTTCAATTGTCTTTTTTTCTGCTGTATTACCAACTGCAATTTCTTCCACAATAGCAGTTTTCTTTCCTTCATCTTTCTCTGCTGTCAGTGTTTTGAGCTTTGCAATAATACCCTCAAGTTCTTTTTGCTTATCCTGAGCTCTTTTTATATCTTTGCTTATTGAATTCTTGACTTCCTCTAATTCGATTATTTTCTTATTGATCTCATCCATTTCAAGTTCGCTCAATTGTCTTCACCATTCTTCCATGTATCTGACACAACCCATGGCGGTTCAGAAGGGTTTAATGGCTCCATTCCTTTGATCTGATGCTCATCAAGAATTTTTTCATCTATGACTATTCCCAATCCTTCCTTCCCTGCCAATCTCAAATATCCATTCTCAATGCTGTATCCTGATTTAACTATTTTCTTCTTCCACTCAGGCCAGTATTCCTCGAAACTTTCCTGTATAATGAAATTTTGCATTGTAAGATCCACATTCAGTGTGGCGGCCGTCTGAACTGGTCCAAAGGCATTATGTGGGGCCACTGGCATTCCCCTTGAATCCGCTATGGCATAAATATTTCTCAATTCCGTTATCCCCCTGCAATTGGTTACATCCGGCTGTATAATATCAACCTTTTCCCCATAAATATTTCTTGCGAAATCTCTGGCATTCAATATCCGTTCTCCTAGTGCAACCGGAGTTGAAATTCTTGATCTTAGGACGGGAAGAAGATCCTCGAGTTCAGGGTGAAGGGGTTCTTCAAAAAACATGCATGAATATTTATCAAGTTCAGCGGTTGCTTTTACCGCGGCATCCATTGAAAATCTACCGTGGAATTCTATTAGAAGATCCAGGGAAAAATCAAATTCGTTCCTCAATGCTTCAACAATAGATGATGCATTTTGAAGGCTTTCCCTGTCTATGTGATCATATGCGCTTCCAAAAGGATCAAATTTTATTGCAGTTATTCCTTTTTTCGCAACGATTTTTGCTCGTGTTACGAAATCATCTGGAGTTTTGCAACCTGAATACCAGCCATTTGCATACATTCTGGCTTTATCCCTTACAGTGCCTCCAAGCAGATTAAATATGGGCTCGCCCACATATTTCCCAATGAGATCCCAGGAAGCAATGTCAAAGGCACTTAATGCAGATGTTGCCTCCATGGATCTGCTAAGATAGAAGGAATTTTTATAGAAATCCATTATATTCTTACCCAAGGAGAAGACATCTTTTCCTTGAAAAGACCGCTTAACCTCATTAAGGCTCTCAAGGACAGGAAGGGTCATTAGTGTAGTTGGAGCTTGCCCATAGCCTACTTTTCCATCATCGGTTGTTAATCGCAATATTAGCATGGTTGAACTCCATGGAGAGGATAATTCATTTGAGAGATCACCAATTTCAAAGATTTCAACGTCCCTTATTTTTTGTGTCATGGTATACCAATTCAAAATCATGCTTAAGTTTAACTATTTTCATTCAAGGAAGCATTCATCAATTTTCATAATAATAGTCTTTTTCAAATCGATAAGCTATTTAAATTGGTTCTTATGAATTCATAAGGGTTTCATCAAATATACTGAAATTGCTTTCATAGGACTCACATAGAGAAAATTTAACGCAAGTGAGTGAAATCCATATTATTTTTCTAAACGTCTTGCATCGTCGGCTTGTAGACAGAAGTGAAAGTGGTTGGATAGCATATTGCTTCATGCCTGCATAAATCTTTAAAGTCACAAGGTTATCATGAACGAACGAGCACCTTCGGTCCAAGAGGAATTCAAGCTCATGGTGATTCCGCAAGCGATCTTTGATGAGGAGGTCACAAGATTATTTCTACTCCAACAAAATTACCTAATATGTCAAAATATGCAATAATTAAAGAATTGGAGCTGAATGGTAAAAAGTTCAAATATTTTTCATTGCCTGAACTGCAGTCAAAGAATCATAATATCTCAAGACTCCCATTTTCACTTAGAATTGTACTTGAATCTGTAATCCGGAATTCGACAAAAGGTCTTGCCAATGAAAAAGATATTGAAAATATTCTTGAATGGAATGCGAAGGAACCTGCTGACTCAGAAATACCCTTTACGGTTTCACGAGTTCTAATGCAGGATTTCACAGGTATTCCAGCCATAGTCGATCTCGCATCTATGAGGGATACCGTAGTTCGCCTTGGCAAAGATCCCGATGTTATAGAGCCAGAAGTTCCCGTTGATCTGGTAATAGATCACTCGGTTCAGGTTAATTACTTCGGAGATGATGAATCGTTCCAGAAAAACGTTGAGGAAGAGTTCCGAAAAAATGGAGAAAGGTACCAGTTTCTGAAATGGGCCCAGGGAAGCATGAAGAACCTGAGGATAGTCCCACCATCAACAGGAATTGTGCATCAGGTAAATCTGGAGTATCTTGCGAAGCTCGTTTATACAAAGAAAGAAGGAAATGAAGAATTTGCATATTTTGATTCTCTAGTAGGTACGGATTCACACACGACAATG
This sequence comes from Thermoplasmata archaeon, assembly GCA_021790415.1. Next base: position 5,974 of record JAJYDZ010000065.1, read on the forward strand.
GTCAATGGACTTGGAGTTGCGGGGTGGGGTGTAGGTGGAATAGAGGCAGAAGCAGCAATGCTGGGACAGCCTGTCACCTTTCAAACGCCTAGCGTTGTGGGCGTAAACCTTCATGGTTCTCTTCGATCCGGAATTACCGCGACAGATCTGGTCCTTACCGTAACGGAAATTCTCAGAAAGGCAAAGGTCGTGGGAAAATTCGTTGAATTCTTTGGGAGCGGTATTAAGAGTCTTTCCTTGCCTGACAGGGCAACTGTATCCAACATGTGTCCTGAATATGGAGCCACTATGGCTCTGTTTCCCATAGACGATGAAACCCTATCATACCTGAGAATAACGGGGAGATCAGAAGAGCAAATTGCACTGGTAAAGAAATATTTTGAAGCACAGGGACTCTTTGCATATACAGGTGGAGCGGAATACAGCGAAATCATTGATATAGATTTGGAAAGCATTGTTCCAGTTATTGCTGGACCAAAACTTCCACAGCAAAAAGTTCAACTTAAGGATGCGGGAAGAAGCTTTCTCAAATTCATGGAAGAATCAGGTGCCAAACAATCAGGAAAGGGCCAAACAGTTCAGGTTAGCCTGAAGACTGAAAAGATAAAAATATCAGGAAGAGAGGAAACTCTCTCCGAAGGAGATGTTGTAATTGCTGCAATTACCAGCTGTACAAATACTAGCAATCCAAGAGTTATGGTTGGTGCTGGACTTCTGGCTAAAAAGGCCGTTGAAAAAGGATTAACGGTCTCTCCAAAAGTGAAAACAAGCCTGGCTCCCGGGTCAAGGGTTGTTACCTCATATTTGGAGCAAAGCGGTTTGCAAAGATATCTGGATGAATTGGGATTCTATCTTGTTGGATATGGATGCACAACATGTATAGGCAATTCTGGACCGCTCCCGGAAGTGATTGAACAAGCTATTGATTCAGAAAATCTCTCAACTGTGGCGGTACTGTCAGGGAATAGGAATTTCGAAGCAAGAATACACAAGAGCGTAAAAGCAAACTATCTGATGTCACCACCTCTCGTGGTAGCTTTTGCACTTGCTGGAAAGATCATAATAGATATGGAAAAGGAACCGATTGGTACCTCCAAAGACGGAAAACCAGTTTACCTTAGAGACATATGGCCGTCTGAAAGCGAAATAACTGAAATTATAAATAAAAAAATCACGGAATCAATGTACGAGTCCAATTATAAGAATATAGGAAACTTCAGTGAAATGTGGAATAATCTGAAAGCACCATCCGGGGACATATACAAATGGGATGAAAAAAGCACATATATTAGGAATCCGCCTTTTTTCCAGAATTTTACTAAGGAAGAGGAGAAAGTATCGGGGCAATTTAATAATCTTGCTGTGTTAGCTGTACTTGGAGATTCTGTAACTACAGATCATATATCCCCAGCTGGAAACATTTCAAAGGATAGCCCTGCAGGTAAATATCTTACATCTCATGGAGTAACCTATGAAGACTTCAATTCGTTTGGTTCAAGACGCGGCAATCATGAAGTGATGATGAGAGGCACCTTTGGAAACAATAGGATCCAGAACCTGCTTGTGGATAAGCAGGGACCTTATACTAAGTTATTCCCCTCTGGAGAAGTCACATGGCTTTTTGATGCCTCTGAACAATATTCCAAGAGGAATTTGGGAAGCATAGTTTTTGCAGGTAAAGAATATGGAACAGGCTCATCCAGGGACTGGGCTGCAAAAGGACCATACCTTCTCGGGGTTAAGGTAGTTATTGCAGAGAGCTATGAAAGAATTCACAGAAGCAATCTGGTGGGAATGGGAGTGCTTCCATTGCAATTTTTGAAGGGCAGGAATTTCAAATATCTGAACATTGATCCC
>JAJYDZ010000066.1 GCA_021790415.1 Thermoplasmata archaeon
AATTCGCAGATCCCGGTAAAACATCGTGGAACTGGTTTTTGAGGAGTATTTTCCAAAAAGAATTGATGTCGACGTCTTTTTTTATTTTCTCTCCCGATAGAAACAGAAGAGCTTCTAATAGCTCGAGGTTTTTAAGTGATCTCTCTAAAGATGAAATAAATTGCTTTATTTTTGAATTTGTGGTGTAGACACCCCTATGTTTTTCAAGATACATCTCCCCTGAGTACGTCTTAAGTTTATCCTTAATGTTTTTTATTGTTGAAAGATATTCGAGCTCTGTTGGTTTAATGTCTATGTCTGGGGTACCAGAGACATTTTGAATGAACTTTGCCCATTCTAAAATTGGTACATTTGGTCCACCTCCACCATCCCCCAATCCATAAGCAGTTAACATTGGTGCAATATCCTTTTGTTTGAATTTCTCATATTCTTCCAGAACCTCAGCAAATATCATTCGTGTGTTATATCCGGCAACAATTATTTCGGTAGGTAATGAAGAACCATCCAGACCCTTCCAATTAAAAACATGCATCGGAAATATAGTGGTATCGTTCCACATCATTTTATGAGTTGCAAAAACCTCAATACCAGATTTTATCATTAACTGCGGCAGCTGCGCGGAAAATCCAAAAGTGTCAGGAAGCCATCCTATTCTCGCAATCTTACCAAACTCATTATTGAAAAAATTCTGGCCATAGTAGAACTGTCGCGCCAAAGATTCTCCACAAATCAAGTTTGTATCAGATTCCACAACCATTCCTCCTACTAGTATCCAGTCCCCATTGTTAACAAGATTCTTCAGATCTTTTATTAAATCTGGCATTTGATCCATGAACCATTCATAAAAAAGGGTTGAACTTTGAACGAATGCGTATCTGTAACCATTTTTCATCTGGCAGATAGTATTCAAAAACGTATTGCGCACCTTTCTCTTCGTTTCACTGTACGGCCATAACCACGCAGCATCAATATGCGCATGTGCAAATAAATACGCTTTTCCACTTTTCTTAGAAATTTTCAGTTCTCTGTTTTGTAATAAATCATTTTCTGACCGACCCAGAACAGGAAATTCATTACTGTAATGATAATCTCCCAATGCTAAGGGTTTGCTGTATAGGTCATACAAGTAATAGTAGTCGGATGAAATGTCTCCAAGGAATCCTATTAGATGGGATAATTGATGAAGTAATATCCCGCCAAACATTGCCTGTTTTATGTTTAGAATTCCGCGATCCCTTGATGCAAATTCCTCCAGAATCTCTTTGCGTTCTCGCCAGTACGAATCTTGCTTACCCTTCATGACTGAGTGTACAAGATTTAAGGCGTTAAGGGATTCATTAAATAGATCCTTTTTGACAATAATTATATTCAATGTTTCTACTCTTCTGACCCAAGGTGAGCTACCAAAGGTATCGCGTGAATTAAGCGTGAACTCCACCAGATTATCCGAATTCAAGGGCGATAGCTTTTGCATTTTGTGCCCTCCATCTATTGCTCCGATCAAGTTACCATTCAGTTTAATTAAACCAGACCCTCCGCAATCTATCAGAAATAAGTAGTCAAGATTCCTGTCTATTGGCTCCTTAAACTTTAGATCAAAAGAAAAAATTTCTTCTTTGTCAGGATTCGTAGACTTAACGTATGGTAGATTGATTTTCATGCCACCGGAATTAATCTCATCTATTCTATATCCGTTAATTATAGATTTACAAAAAGCGTCAAGTACCTTCCTAGCTAAATAATTTATTTGTGACATTTGGAGGCTCTATCCTTACCTCAAATTAAAATATTTTCTATATTTTACATCATGAAATATATTTATTTGGTCAAGTTTATACATAGAAGAGTGTTTTATAAAAAGTATAAATCGTAAATTTAAACATAAATAATGCACACAGTAAACATTTATATTATTACGACCAAAATCAGTGCAGGATTGAAGATATAATTTGCTTTCGTCTATCTTACGTAAGTAGAAGAATAAATAATCTTGTTGACGTCAGTTAAAATTAATTCTTCCTGGCTTTTATTTATAGGAAAGATTGGCGGTCTCGGTAGACCCACATCATATTTCAAAATCAGTTTAACCATAGAATAATTAGCAGCCCATTGACCATATTTCTGAGAAACCATAGAAAGTAAAGTTATCAGCCTTTGTTTAGCAATAGCATCTTTTTCATCAGGATTGCTTATAATTGATCTTGCCAGGTCTATTGCATAGTTAGCCGCCCCCGAAACTGCTCCATCTAATCCAAACTTAATAGCAGGAAGAATTAGTGAATCTGACCCCGAATATACTTTGAAGTCTGCACCCAATTCCCATTTAAAACTCATAGTATGATTAAGATCTAAAGTCGTATCCTTGATCCCGATCAAAACACCTCCTGAGTCATTGACTTTTTTTATTAGTGATGGCTGTATATCATAGTTGGTGGTAAGGGGGAAATTATATACAATGGTGGGGTAGATTGAAGATATTTCTTTGTAAAACCTAACGTACCATTCTTCAGGAAACCTAGGGTAATAATAGGGTGGAAGTGAGGCTATCGCATTCACATTTAACTTCTTTGCTTTCCTAGCAAGTATTTTAGATTCTTCCATATTTAGCGAGTTTACCTGCATAATGATCTTTTCTGGGATGTCATCGAAAACACCCAGCAAATCAGATTTTTCTTTATAAGTCAAAGATGGCCCAAGTCCTGTTGTACCACATACTAATAAAAAGTTAGCACCTCTTTTTAGCAGTTCTTCTGCGTGATTTCGCATTACTATCCTGTCTATTTTGTTATTAGTATTAAAAGAAGTCAAGATCGGAACTATTAACTCATTCATTGAACTCAACTGGTCCTCCAGCTCTGTCTTTATTGAACTTTATTATAGAATTAGTCTCGTCTTCATTTCTTAGGATTATGTCTATTATATCGTTTTCAAGGTATCCTCCTTCATTGAACGGCGGGTCGTGACCAGGTATGATCATAGAAGGATTTAGTTTCTTTATACGCAAAATACTACTTATTGCCTCTTCCTTCGAGTAAAATATAAAATCCGGCAAACCTCTCCTGTATGACCGCAAGTTTGGAATGCTGTCCCCAGAAAAAATTATATTATTTTCACCGTCATCAACTATAAGGGAAATATGTCCTGGAGTGTGGCCGGGAGTCATTAAAATATAACTGTGTCTTGTTACTGGTGTGTTATCCTCTGCGATAACAATGTGTCTGCTTGAGAGATAATTCCTGTAATAAGTAGTTATAAAGTCCCCTCGCCCACTAAGGGATCCATTTACAAATTCCTTTTTGCTGAGTACGATGCTTGCATTTTGAAAAAGATCCACGTTCAAGCAATGATCCCAATTTATATGGGTAAGTACAATTTTATCTATCTCGTCAGGCTTAATACCTTCAGCGGAAAGTCTTTTAAGAAGCACGTCTCTATTCCCGAAATGCCCGGTGTCGACGAGGACATTAAGATCGTCTTGAATAAGAGTAACTGCAGCAGCCCCCATTGAGCCATAAGAGCTAATAATTCCAGCTCCTTTGAGAATTCTGGCTATCTTCATTTAATGTCTCCATGATATATGTAATCTTCACTGAAATACTCTAAGTGCATTTTTTTGTAGGGGTATCTAACCAATGCTTCCTCATTAACATCAATCCCGAGGCCTGATTTCTTGCTTGGATATATGTATCCATCCTTTATCGTAAAATAATCTTTAATTAGATCGTGTCGAACCGTCTCGGCATCCAACCAAAATTCTAAAATAAGGGCATTTGGCATTGTAACAAGAGCATTCAATGACGCTGCCGTTGCGATTGGGCCATTTGGGTTATGAGGGGCAACTGAAACATAATTCACATTTGCCATAGCCCCTACTTCAACAAGTGGCAAAATTCCACCCATATGGCATACATCGGGTTGTATTATATCTGCGGAACGTTGTGAAAGCAGTTCCCAAAACCTGTTTCTGGAAATTATACGTTCACCAGTGGCAATTGGTACTTGAGAACCTTTCCTAACCTCGCTCATTGAAATAATATCTTCTTCCGGAACCGGCTCCTCAAACCAGAACGGATCATATCGTTCCAATTCCTTAGAAATCTTTAATGCTGTTCTGGTGTTAAATCTCCCATGCGCTTCAATCATAAGATCAATTTCATCTCCAACTGAATCCCTGATCGCCTTAATCCTTGCCTTTGCCTTTTCCAAACCCGTCTTTGTTATATTTGGTCCATCACCGCCAAAAGGGTCAAATTTAAGGGCTAGGAAACCTTTTTCCACGGTCTTAAGTGAAGATTGAGCGAACTTTTCAGGGTCCGCATTTCCTGAAATATATCCGTTAGCGTATACCTTAACTTTATCAACAGCTCTACCTCCCAACAAGCTATAAACGGGCTTTCTAGCTGATTTGCCCATTATATCCCATAACGCCTGTTCAATTGCACTCTCTGCTGTCGATAATATTGGGCCATTCCTCCAAAAGAAGTTCCTCAAGAAAAAATTGGTAATCTTTGGAATGTCAATCTCCATGCCTAACAAGAAAGGCCGCAGGTCGTGCACTGCTGCTTCAATCGTTTTTTCGAAATCGCCCATTGTACCTTCTCCATAACCCTTAATTCCATCGTCGGTTTCAATTTCGACGATGAAGAAATTTCTCCAAACAGCAGATGCGAAGTATGTTTTGATCTCTTTTATTTTCACATTCTATTATCGTATTTACCTATTAAGGAGTTTTCCAAGTAAGACCAGATTGATCATAATTCATTTACCTTACATTTCCTAAGATCCCCATAATTATTCCTCACCGGTAGATCGAAACGCCGGATTTATCTCTTTCTTATGGAAATCAGTCATAATAGGCATGGATGATCTTTGATTTATCTCTTTTTTTATTCTTTTTCTCCCTTTTTCTCACTACTTTTCCATATTTTACGCTATCCTGCCCTGTTTTTTCAATGCGATAAGTGTAAGCGTATTGTAGCCAAGGCAGAGATACATGCCTTAACCCTGTACCTTCTGAATAAGGTGACGAAAGATGGCATCCATGCACGATCCCTTTCATGACAGAATATGGTCTCTCCACGGAGGAACGTTTTCTTGTTGTCCTGAGATTTCTCCTTATCTATTCAATCGTAAGAGGATGTTCTCTGGATGCCCTGTCCATAGTTGCGTTGATATCCTTGCAATCGGATCCGAAATAACCCTATCCCGGTAACATACAATGCCTGGAAGACTGAAATCAACCAGTGAATCGTGCAATGATGCTGTGGTAACCACGAATTCCCTGATTAGCGGAAGATCCGTTCCCCCGTACAGTATGAATCTTGTTCCCAAAGTGTGGTGTATTGTTCTTCCTTGTCCATTTGCCGTCTCTGGATCTCCTGATCTTTTCATCCTTCCGTTCCTCCCTTGTTATCCTTTTCTTTGTTGAAGTTGATGCGGCATCATCTTCCCCAGGTGTGCCTTCTTTTACGTCTTTCATCGTTCCCCGAATTACAGGATTCACTTGAACGGGGGGTTTATGAAAAAAAATGTAAAGAAAGTTATTAAAGGTAAATAAATACCGCTTTATGGTAATTTTCAGTGGAAATCAAAAAATGAAGGCGGGTTTACCCATGGGAGGAATAGGGGCCGGAAAAATAGAATTGGACAACAAAGGAAAGATTATCAATGTAACCATTCTTAATGGTTGGGCAAACCCTATACAAATTCTTCATGGATTTCATTTATTTTTAAAACCAGAGGGTGAGAGAGGGTTCTTTTTAGAGAAAGAATCAAATGTTCTGGGGTTTGAAAACAACGAAATAGAGATAGCGTTCGAGGGAAGTTACCCAGTCACCACACTTGAATACGTCCATAAAAATATAAAAGTAAGATTACAGGCTTTTTCTCCTATAATTGCAAATGATATCAGCAATTCTACCTTGCCTGCAGTAGGCTTTAAGATTTCCGTAAGCGGATGTAAATCAGGAAACCTATACTTCTCATTCCCTAATATTGTCGGCTCCGGATCAGCTGGTCGATTAAACAGTCAGCTACGAAACGGAATACTATTCACAAATTCAAGGACAAACAGCTATGATCCGTCAGCTGGAGAAATATGTTTGATTGCCGAAAAATCTTCTGTTATATTGCCTCAGCATAATATTCTACCATCTCCAGAGGAACGCAGGAAGTGGGAGAAAGTGTGGAAGGGACATGCCGAATCGGGTGAATTCTGGAGTGCAATAGACAATGGCAAAACTCCAGTTTCAGAGAGCCATGAAGTTACTGGAGGAAGAGATGTACCGGCCGGGACTATTAATTCTGAATTTAAGGATGGAGAAGAACTAAAATTTGTGTTATCATGGTATATTACAGGGAAAGGACTGCTGTACCCTTATGGTCACTTTTACCATCGTAATTTCAAAAATTCTCTAGAAATATCTGAAATGTTTTTGAAGAATTTTGATGACCTACTTAACAGGAGCACAATCTGGCACAATGAAATGGTCCGCGGAGACTTACCAGATTGGTTGAAAGATGCAATAATTAATAGTACATATATACTGTCATCAAGCACTTGGCTTGACGAGAAAGGGAGGTTTTCAATATATGAATCGCCGGAAAAATGTGCATTCCTTGGAACAATAGCCGGTCTATGTTACGAAGGTGGGTCTCTCCCGGTATTAAAGTTGTTCCCTGAACTAGAGAAGTCTTTTTTAGATATTTTGTTAGAAGATATAAGGAAAGATGGCTATATACCTCATGACCTTGGGCTGCATTCGCTAGATGTCCCAATGGACGGGACGACAGCTCCACCTGAATGGAAGGATACGAACCCAACATTCATATTGCTCGTTTACAGATATTATAGATACACACGTGACGAAAATTTTCTAAAGAAATATTATCCGGCCCTGGAAAGGGTCTTGAACCTGTCTTTATCGCAAGATCTCAATAACGACGGCATTCCTGAACAGGCTGGTGGATTTGACACTGCTTTCGATAATCTATATGTGAAGGGTACTGATACCTACGTTGGTTCAATATGGATTGCAGCTTTGGAATCATACAAGGAAATTCTAAGAATACTTCGAAAGAAAGATCAGATCGATAGAGTTCAGGCAATTATCGATAAGGCCAGAATAACAATTGAAAAATTTTACAATGGAAAATATTTCAGAGCTTGGGTAGGTGATCCAGACCCTGGAGATGCTGTTTTCGCCGGTCAAATGATAGGGCAGTGGTGGTGTGAAACATTAAAATTACCCTCTGTATCAAACGAGGATAGAATTAGGTCTTCTCTTGATGCAATTGCTGATGTAAATGGTAAATCCTCTCAATATTGTTTGCCAATAATGGTTTACCCAAATTTGCAGGTCTCTACATTATGCAATCAGACATACTCATCCTGGCCAAGACTCACATTCGCATTAGGCGCATTGGGATATTCAAGAAATAAAGGAAAATGGCTGGAAATTGTTAAAAAAGAATGGGACAATATTCTCAGACTGGGACTTATTTATGATCAGCCATCTAGAATTCATTATTTGGATGGTCACGCCGAAGACAATTATCTCGACCATTATATAGGAAATGCGACACTGTGGTCATTCTTAAGGGACTAGATGTCATATCTGATAATTCAATCATTTTTTACAAACTTAAAGGAAATTGATTTTTCTAAATGAGATTATTTAAACATTAAAAGATTTGAAGTCTAAAGCCGATCGCACAATCTTGATTTTACGGCAAAAAAACCTGCAAAATCTATAAAAT
>JAJYDZ010000067.1 GCA_021790415.1 Thermoplasmata archaeon
CAATGACAGGGAGTTTCTACCGAACAAAGGAAATCGTTGAGCTGCTTGGAAAATCCAAGACCGGTGAGGTTTCTGAAAAGAATTCCAAAGAGATTGAGACGGCGGAAAAATTAGCTGTTTCCGATCAGCTACATCCAGGAGGATCAAAGTATGGTTTGACCTGGGTGAGTAATGGTGAGCAGAGAAAATCTGGTTATACTACATACATACCAAACAGGTTCTCAGGTTTTTCTAAAACTAAGAAAGCATCAACAAAATTCTCAAATGAGTTTTACGCTGAGCTGATGGAGGCAAATCCGTTTATGGCAAAGGTAATCGAGGAAACGAAAGCATTTGAGCTGCCTGCCATTGAACAGACGCTGGAATATACAGGATCAAAACAGGCAAAGAGGGAAGCAGAGGATGCAATCAGGATAGCAAAGAAACTTGGCGCAAAGAGGGTGTTTGTTCCCGCTCCGTCTCCTGGCGTCATAACGGTTTTCTATCCGCATGGCAAAGCATACCATGACCATGAGGACTTCTTGTTTTCACTTTCCAAGGAGCTTTCAAAAGAGTACAGGGCAATACTGTCTGTTGACGGCGTTGATCTGCAGATCGATGCACCTGATCTTGCAATGGCAAAAAGCCTGGGTCTCGAATGGACTAAAGATTTCATGACTGTATTGCCAAAGCATGTAAGTGCAATAAACGCGGCAATTTCAGGACTTCCATCCAAAAGGATCAGGGTGCATTACTGTTATGGGAACTATGCAGCACCTCACCTGACTGATCCTGATTATGGAAAAGTACTTCCTCACATACTGAAGTTGAAGGTAAGCACTCTGGTTGGGGAAATGGCAAACCCAAGACATGCTGGTGACCCTCTGATAATAAAGAAATATGTGAAAGAACATGGCTGGCCAAAGAACCTTACATTTGCAGCAGGCGTGATAGATGTTAAATCAAGTTTTGTTGAAACACCTGAGACAGTTAACCTGAAGCTCCAGAATCTTGCAAACATTGATGATATCGGACCTGAGAGGATTATGGGCGGAACTGACTGCGGCTTTGAAACCTTCGCGGGTCTCGGAAGCGTGTCAAGGAACATTGCACTGAAGAAACTTGAGTCTCTTGCAAAAGGTGCCAGGCTCAAGGATTAAATCATTTATGAAATCCAAACTTAATTTATCAGTGTTTAAAAATTAAAATAAAGTTTCATTTCCTAACCACTCTACCGGGATTTTATCATTTAACAACTATATTCGATTATTTCAGTACCTCATGATTTAATTGAGAATTTCCTTTATCTACATTTATACAACTGCAACCGGTCATTCATAATGTGAGTATTTGATAAACCAATCAGTTTGGTTCTGGTCAGGTTCTTTCATGTAAGTATTGGTTCGGAACTCAGCAGAAGCCTGAAGTTTTGGCATGGAATATGCCTGCTGCAATATTGACAGATTGGAAACGCCCAATGATAGATGTGGTTGTTATATCCCAGTATGACCGTTAAGTCCACAGGGAGCAGATAGGATGTGAAAAAGTGAAAACTCAACTGCAAGGATGGATAGGCGTAAACATAAAAGAGAAAGCAAAGCTACTGGGAATAAACATGTCTCACGTAAGTGAAAATGCCATAAGGGAAGAAATTAAGAGAATTGAAAAAGAAAAGAGTGAGGTTCCAAGGAGGTGAATTCTATGGAAAGCACTCACAAATTCTTACAAAACAATAATCGGAACAAAGTAGATAACAATTCTGGACACTACGATAAAAAACTTTTTCCAGATCTTATTTGATTCTATTTGATCTTTTCTGAATGAATACTGTTAATCAGGAAGAGCCAAAACAACATATAAGGGCTAGAATTACCTTCCCTGAATGACTTCTTTTAAAGATATAAAGAAGACTAAGTATTTGCTATCAACTGTAAAGCGACCCATTTTGACCGCAAAAAAGCTTTCATCATATACAGATAATGGCTTTAACACAATCGACATTAAATTCAAGAACAACATTGAATTCAAGAATTTGCCAGTTGGTTCTGCGTGGATGCTCATTAATTATTATTATTGGTCTAAGAAACTAGATGCATATTCCGACTCAGATTTGATGGCGCTACATGAAATAGGGGAATATATTTACAAAAGAATTAAAGAAGAATGCAATAAATGGACCCCAGAAATATGGGGACTTCAGGGGACTCACGGAGTACTATACCTTATTGTAAGAAAATTCAAGCCTTCTCACTTTATCGAAACGGGTATTGCGCATGGTTATTCTTCATACATAATTCTTTCTGCAATGGAGCAAAATGGATCAGGAAAATTGACCAGCATAGATATTTCCAAAACCTTTGGACTATGCGGACAAGATCGTCCAATTGGATGGATTGTACCTGATAAGTTTAGATCAAACTGGGCCATTAAAATTGGAAAGTCCAATGAAGTCCTGCCAGGAATTAGCGAAGATTTTGATGCATTTATGCATGATTCTGGTCACACTGACGAAGTCATGACATATGAATATAACTGGGCATCTTCCAGGTTAAAGAAATCCGGAGTACTAATGTCAGATGATATCGATAGGAACCAAGCATGGCAAGTATTTTTAGACCGGAATAAGAGTTTTAGGCCAGTTATTTCTACGATAACAACGGGTGTCTCACAGAAAGTCTAGTCAGGCGCTGAGAAATGTTACAGGTGGCTGGGAAATTGTTATCAATGCTATAGCTATGGAGCAGTATTGAAAATCTCTGTAATTATATACACTTATGATAGGAAGGACTTCATTCTTGAAGCCATAAAATCCGTTCTTAAACAGACCATAAGTAGGGATCAATATGAGATAATAGTCGTGAAAGGGTTTGAAGACCCAGAAATTGACAAAGATATCACAGCTTCCGTGGACGCATGCCTGACTGTCAAAGTAAAGGGACATGGGAAAAAGATAGTCTCTGGTCTTGAGCGTTCAACAGGCGAAATAATCTGCCTTCTGGATGATGACGATCTCTTTCTGGAAGGTAAGTTGAAGAGAATAAAACAGATTTTTGAGTCTGAGAACGAGACAATATTTGTCCACAATTCTATAATAAGGGCCGACGAAAAAGGGGATGAAATACCTTCTTCACCGGAACCAAGGTACGATGATCTTATTTTTGACACAAGAAGGCCTGACAAGAGAATGCTCTCAAAGCTTATTTCAGCGAGGTCCAATTGGTATGGAAGCTGCATGTCTTTTCGTAGAGATGTCTTAATTGACGCAAAGGAGGCGCTTGTTGGAATAGATCAAAGCATTGATCCTATACTTTTCGTCCTTGCTATGAGGAAAGATGGAAAAATGATAAAAATTAGTGACAGGCTCACAAAATACAGGACTCATGTCAGCACCACAAATTATTCCCTAAGATATTCGGAATACGTGAATAAGAGGGAAGAATTTTACCAGAACACCCTCAGAAACTATGTCAGCGTAATCGATGTGTGTAAAGGTACTTCAGGAGAGTCGCTCCTGAACGCTTATATTAGTCATATGCAGCTTATTCTTGATTTCATGAAAGCTTCATCCAGGCGATTGCTCCTGAAAGATTCAATTTCCCTCATCTCTTCAATGCAAAGGATATTTATCGGATATTATCTAATCTGGGTATTCTATTCGCTAATTGCGCTTATTGATCAGAGACTTGGCCTCAGAGTATTTTATATCCTTCAGACATCTACGAGGCAGGCTGCAATAGAGAGGCGATCTTAGCTCACTCTTCAGGCGTTTTTGAGACAGATTTTAATCTCGTTCCAAACATCCCTGATTATTCAAGAACTTGAGAACACGCCTGATCAACAAAGGAAATTAGAAACCTGAAAGTAAAATTAATGAAAACGGTAGCGATCTGAGAGAGGATAAATTATAAAGATAATAAACATCTTACAGAAAAATGAGAAAGGGAACAATGAAGAAAATATTCTTGCTTAACTATGCACCTCCTTCATCTTCAATCTACAAGTACTCACAAAGGATCTACGAATGCACTTCTGAATACTCTGAACAGATTAATTTACGTTATTCCAACAGATCAAATAAATGGGATCAAATGGTTCAGGGAAGGATCTTTGAGTCTCCAGTTAAAAACGTTCTGTCCGCGAACATTCTCTTCAGTTCAGTCTTTTTCAGAAACGCCAAGAAATACATTTTGCACTCATCCGACAAATACCGGGTGGTACATTACACGCACCAAAACCTTTCTCCATTTAATTTTGACCTCGAGAGATCTGTCGTTTCGATCCATGACAACCCCTATTCAAGCCTAAAATATGGTGTTTATACCTCGGACAGGCAAAACACTATTGACAGGATGACGTTTCGTCTATATTCACGTTCAACCAAGCATAACTTGGCACGCTATATGAAATTTAAATATGTAATTACAACCTCAGATTATGTCCGAAACTCTTTGATTAAATATGGTTTTAGAAATGAAATTACCACAATATATCCACCAGTTGGGAACCAGTTTGTCCCCATAGAGAGAAAAGAAAAGATTAGGGAGGAACTAAAGCTGCCAAAGGACAAGAGACTTCTACTATCAGTTTCCACCGATCAACCAAGGAAAAACCTGAAATTACTCGAGCAGCTGATGAAACGCCTGGACAAGTCATTTATGCTAGTAAGAGTCGGGAAACCAATTCTCAACTCAATCAATTTTTCAAACGTCGATCAGCAGACAATCAACAAGATATACAATGCCTGTGATGTATTGGTAATGCCAAGTTTCGAGGAAGGATTCGGGTCTCCGGTGGCGGAGGCTATGACTGTCGGGCTTCCCGTGGCTTGCTCTGACATTGAAATTTTTCATGAATTAAGCGGTAAATACGCTTTCTATTTCGACCCAAATTCGGTAGAAGATTTTGAGAGATCTGTCACAACCGCGGTAGAGAATTTAGATATATACAAAGATAAAATGATAGAAAGGTCAAGTAGTTTTTCACATCTAACATTTTGTTCTAAGATAAATAATTATTACGACCAGAAATTTTTCAGGTGAAGGATAACCTAAAAGACCATGATTTTAAATAAAGGCTGGGTTGCAACTTTTCCCCTAGTTTACGACTCATGCCTTCCTAGATTTCATGACTCTTGGAGATGTGAGTAGAATTTTTCAATCTCTTCCTTGAATTTATCCATGCTAAACTTTGGTGCACTTGAATATGCTATTTTCGAGTAGACGTCTTTTTCTTCAATCACTGTTCTTATTCCCTCAGCGAAAGATTGCGGGTCTATGTTGCTTAAATATGCGGCATCAGTTGCTATCTCTTTGAAAACCTCTATGGCGGAACAGACAATGGGTAATGCTGTAGCCATTGCCTCGGTAATCGGGTACCCAAAGCCCTCATCCAGGGATGGTTGGATAAGCAGGTCACAGGCATTATATATTTTGTTCAAAGTCTCATTTGAAATGCGTTGAAAGGAGATGTCATTTCCAATAGACTTACCCACACGCACAAGTTTATAAGATGCATCTAGGTTATTCATTATTTTTGGAATCATATTAATATTCTTCCTGTATCTGTCGCTTGATACTGAAAGAATTAGATTCTTCTCCTCCGGCAATCCTAGTTCTTTTCTAAGGTCTTTTTTGCTTGTTTTAAGTCTATAGAACCATTTAGCAGTACCCGGATATATTCTGGTAATATCAGAGGAAAAATTGTGCTCTAATAATTCCCTCTTAACGCGATCTGTTGTTGCTATTATATGGTCAAGCGTTTTGAATTTCTGCACAGTCTTGATGAAATGTTTTCTCTCAGTCCGGAGGGGTGAGTTGTTAGGATCCAATGCGAATAGGTCATGAATCGTTGCGACCTGTTTTCCCTTGCATTGGATCGGTTCAATTGATGGATCAGCAATATGCACAATTCCACCGACTTGAAGTAGTTTGCGAGCCTCGTTACGTATCTTCCTGAAAATGACCTTCTGGTAATTTAGGTTTACAAACCATCCATTTGTAAATAGAGGAGGAAAAAATCCGTTAATTTTAACTCCCGGATAACTTTCATTTATTCGCGTTGAATCGAGTACTAAGCTGTATCCTGTTATCTGGTTAGAAAACAGTGATATAAGGTCATCCGAATATCTACCAATACCCGTCTTGCTTGGACTGCTATTGAGAATCATTATTTTTCTTGAATTATTGCTTTCCATCGAATTACCACTTTCTTTTTATGACTTGAACTTGAATCAATAGTATACCATAGGTTTTATCAATTTTCGCCTTATAACTTCAAACAACGGCGTTCATATTCCTATTGATTTAATTACCTATAGGATAAATTTATTAAGGTAAATCGTGTCTATTCATCAGAATGTCAAATCCATTAAGCAAAGATAGAAAAGTAAATTTTAAATTCTATTTTAATTGAATCCGAAATTCTTTGCATGCCATTACAGATGCTCCAAAAGCATCAATTTTCGGTCATAGAAGGTTTGTTGAAAGTTTAACTCATTTAAGCTATGCATTTTTGCTTTCTTCATAGTAGCGTATGTATTCCTTTGCCTGGCCCTGGACACTGTAATTTGTTTTTACATATCTCCTGGACTCTTTTCCAAACTTCGTTCTGAGCTGGGGGTCTTCCATCAACAGTTGGATAGCATTTGCCATTTTCTCTGTTTGTCCCGGTGGGACAGTCTTGCAGAGATTTTCCGGACATACTTCATCGATAGAAGTGGAATCGCTCCTTATAGCTGGAAGCTCACAAGAAGCGGCTTCGAGGAGTGCATAACCCATCTGTTCCTCCCAGTAAAAACTGGGCATGCTAGGGAAAAGAAAAACGTCTCCCATGCGATATAAATCTACTAAAGACTCATATTTTATCCTACCAAGGAAGAATACTCTATCGGCTATCTCGAGCTTATTGGCCAATCGCTTGCAGTAATCACCAAACTCAGAATTAATTCCCCCCGCTACCAGGTAGTTGACTTTTACATTCCTCTTTTTAAGAACATGAATTGCCCTTAAGGCATACGTAATTCCCTTGTTATAAACTATCCTGGAGGAACTTATTAAAGTATTATCATGAATTAACTCTTCAGGTAGGCCAAAAGCATTAGATGCAGCGCCTGGGGAGAACAATGAGGTATCTATCCCCGGGTGAATCATATGAATCTTATCCACATTGACTTTCTCTTCGATTAAACGCATCTTAGCATCATTGGAGACTGGAAACAGGTGTCTGGCATTCTTAAGCACAATCTGTCGCTCTTCTTTGAGGCGACGTTCATATTCATAATAATAGTGGAACGGTATATTTTCCCATGAAATAATGGCATAATCGATTTTACTCTTAATCGATTGATACGGCAGGGAGAATGCATCATCATTGAAAATCAGGTAGTCAAAGTCTTTGTAAGCTTTCTTGGGTGAAAAAAATTTGCTGAATCTGTCATATGCATTGTACTTAATCAGCCTGTTAAGATACCATACATAACCAGTCCTAACCATCTTATCTACAGGAGAAAAACTTCTCCAGCTCCTGGCTCGTTTATGCGGTATCGATGGCGGTTCTTTAGAAGGCGAGATGAAGCATGCATCATATCCCTGTGCCTTTATTTCCCGTATAAGTGGAATATCCCAGGGCAAAACGGCAGCAGACTTGACAAAACCTATTTGGGGCATTATAATCCCACCTGAGATTCCGAGCAATAATTCATTAGAGATTCACTTTCAGCTAAAAAAAGTGCTTTATTTAAATC
>JAJYDZ010000068.1 GCA_021790415.1 Thermoplasmata archaeon
GAACCTTATTAACAACTATCGACACATAAATCAATATATACCAACTATAGATTACCAATAGTGAGAAAAACTGAAGTAACTACAATCCAGCTAGACCGGTCTGTAGTTGAAGCTCTCAAGCGAGTGAAGAAACATCCTCGAGAAACATATAACGAAACAATACTCAATCTTATCAAGAATGAGGAGGAAACCCGAGAGTTTGGTATTTTTGTGCAAAAGGCTCAAGAAGCCAAAATGAAGGAATTGTGGGAAGAAGGAGACTACTCTGGGTGGGAACGTGCCTGAGTCTGGAGATGTAATAATAACAAGGGTTAAGTTCACAGAAGGTGAAGGTTCGAAAATTCGACCTGCTCTGGTATTATTCGAAGAAATGGGTAATCTGGTGATAGCTGGAATCACAACGAACACCAGAATGAAAGGTATACCCATCTCTACAGGCGAAGGAGCAGCTCAAGACAGTGTAATCAAGCTAAATTACATTTTTACAATCACGAAAGAAGCAATTATTAAAACTGTCTTTCGGCTAAGCAGAGAAAAAAAGCGATTGGTTTTAGGAGAGCTGGTCAAGAGACTGGAAGCTCTAAAAACTTAGGCTGGCCAGCTTCTCTAATCTGACTTTCCGATTTGCGAACTAACTGTTTGAATTTGAGCAAAATCCGTTTTATTTAAATATAGACCAGTACATTTATTGATTCCCCATAAGGTTACCAGAATATTCTATGAAAAGCACGGTGTTCTTTGCGTCCATCAAAAGCTTTGAATGCTTACCTGATCGCGTTGAGCTTTCTGACAAAATCAGAATTTCTTGTAAGAATTTTACCATCGCATATGGAAATTTAGAAAAAAATGTATCTTATGAAAACATATGTATACGCATGAGAACAAAGGTTATCGCACTAAGAATAGACAATTACACTGCTGATCTAATTGAAAAAATAATAAAATATAAGCTGGCTGATAACAAGGCGGATGCCTTGAGGTTGATTATTCAGAATGGTATTCAGAGCGCAAAAAAGTCCGTAGAAAGGAAAGAGAGAAGTGAAATCATTATAAAAAAGTGGAAAGAGAAAGGACTTCCAGAACTACCTGAGAATTTGTCAGAAATTTCAATAAGAGATAGGGAGTGAAATGAATTATATTGATACAAACGTCATAATCTCATATCTAAACAAGAAAGATGTGAATCATTCCAGGGCTTTGAAAATCGTGGAAAAAGGCGACAATATGATTACATCGCTCATTGGGATTCTGGAGTTAAGATCCGTGCTTTCCAGAACGACAAAATTAAATGTAGATGAAATAGAAGCCTTTGCGGACTATTTACCGGAAATTAACCTGGAAGTCCCAGAAGTGGACATGAATAAAGTTTTCAGCAGCGCGTCTGAGATCGCACTTAGAATCAGAATGGAGACCCTGGACATTTTGCATATATCTGCCAGCGTAATACTGAATGCCAGCAACTTTGTAACATTTGACAGTGAATTTAAAGAAAAGGAGAGTGAAATCGCAGCTATTGGGCTGAGAATCATATCTGGATGATCGAAATTTCTGAGAGAAACTGTGTCATATTGCCCTTATATTTCAATAGAATCCAGACCGGCCCATAATAATGGAAATCTGTTTTCGCTAAGGCTCTACAGTTAGGTAAAAAGTGAGGTAGAGAATTATGGTTTCACTATCTCCAGGAGAAGCCTGTTTCTTCCACCAAAGTCGTCAATGAAGACTTTGTAACTGTCTATTCCTGAGAGCCTCATCAACCTTTTCATGCTTCCTCTGGTATGGTTATAACTTGGCATTGCCTCGTATCCATCTATGAAGTTTTCCATGATCAGTCCGCTTGACCTGTGGTTTCTTACCTCTACTATGCCCAGCCCATTCTTCTTCAGCACCCTATAAATTTCACCGATGACTCTGACTTGATCCTGGTCATGTGCAAGTTCGCTGAAAGCATTCCACATACAGATGACTGAATCAAATGAATTGTCTGCGTAAGGGAGATTCTTCATGTCTCCCACCCTGAACTCAACTTTGAGATTCCTTTTTGTCGCCTCGGCCATCGCTTTTTCAACAAAGATTGGAGTTATATCTATCCCATCCACACTGTATCCCATGGCGGCAAGAGGAATAGCTAACCTGCCATATCCACAAGCCAGATCCAGAATTTTACCTCCTTTCTTCAGCAATCTTATCAAGTATGCCAGTTCCTTCTCGGTTTGAGCTGAACTTTTTCTTTTGGAAAGCCATTCAATTCCCTGCTCTGGGTAAAATTCCTCAGACGTTTTTGTAGTGACCATTGAAATTCAAGCTTCCCATGCATATTACATTTACCTTTAATTTTAGTACTGTCTTTACTGAATTCATGGCATCAGCATTCATCAATGGTAGGATCAAACTCCACTCCCAAAGAACCTTTACAGTTTGGGTATGAAACACTCACAACTTCAGTCACCAGTATTTTGTTCAGTATTCCAGTCATCATTTCTTTCTATTTAACTCCATATTCGTGTTAAGGATAAAATATTGCTCAAAAAGCCTTGAAATACCCAATATTCCCTTAAAACATTAATCGAATCCCGTACGATTCGGTCATCTATTGACACAGATGTAAGCTGTCGTATAAGCCGGATAATAGGATTTCTAAGTAACACATACGCATGAAGCAGCGCGATCCAACCATTCTTATTTCTGTTCGTCACCAGACAGATCAAGCCTCGTATACAAATACAAAGGGTTTCATTTTTGTATACTCTTTTAGGGTAGGTGAACTCCTGCTTTCAAATGCTAAATTCGTATTGTGTTCATTAGTATTGAACAAAGGTATTCATTGTCATTGAAAAGATTTAAGTAATCACTGTGATATTTGCCTGCATGATCCTGAAGGAGTCTCTGAAAAAAGTTGTAAAGGAACAGCGGATGAATATCGAATCAGCGGATCAGGGCATAATAAGAGAGGTGCTTTCAGGTATTGACGTCGATATTCCATTTGCGCACATTATCTCAGGAATTAGGAGATCCGGAAAGAGCACTCTGCTTCGGCAGTTACTTTCTAAATTGCCCAATTTCTATTACCTGAATTTTGAAGATACGAGATTGCAGTCGTTTGAAACATCAGATTTTGAAAAGCTTGTTGAAATCTTTGCGGAAGAATATGGTGAATCGAAATTCTATCTTTTCGATGAAATCCAGAATATCCAGAACTGGGAAATATTCATCAGATCAGGACTTGACCGAGATAGACGATTTCTCATAACGGGGTCCAATGCCTCAATGCTGAGCAGTGAATTAGGAACCAGGTTGACTGGAAGGCACCTCAATGCTGAACTTTTCCCATTTTCCTATAAGGAGGTCCTTTCAATAAAGAATGAAACACCGGGTCCTGAGTCTTTCAAAAACTATCTCACAGATGGTGGTTTTCCTGAATATGTAAAATATGGTAAGTCAGAAATTCTGAGGGAATTGTTAAACGATATAATTCAGAGAGATATCGTTGCGAGATACAAAATAAGCAGCTCAAAGATACTATTTGAAATGGCCATCTACCTTCTGACCAATTCGGGGAAAGAATTCACATACAATGCCCTTAAGAAAACGTTTGGACTTGGATCTGTGAATACAGCAATATCATTTGTTTCATATCTCGAGGGGAGTTATCTGCTATTCTCAATAAGAAGGTTTGATTCCTCCCTTAAGAAACAGCTCGTTAACCCCAAAAAGATATACTCAATAGACAATGGTCTTTCCCAGGCTAACTCTATATCTCTGTCTTCCGACCTGGGGCGCTTGCTTGAGAATACTGTATTCATCCAGTTGAGAAGAAAGCACAAAGACATTTTCTATTTCAGGATGACTGGGGAATGTGACTTCGTGGTTAAGGAAAAAAACAGAATAATAATGGCGGTTCAGGTAACCTACTCGCTTTCTGAAGACAATAAGGATAGAGAACTTAAAGGGCTCATGGAGGCGGTTGAATTTTTCAAACTGTCCGAAGGTCTGCTACTAACGTTTGATCAGGAGGACTATTTCAGGGTCGGAAACAAAACAATTCAGGTCAAACCTGTGTGGAAATGGGTAATAGAAGCTTCAACCACTTAGGATAAGTGCTTGAATGAAACATTTTCCTTTAATTCACCTTCCTCGAAATCTTATGCAATTATACGATTCTAGTTCATTTTGAATTTATCCTCGATTAGGTTTACCTTTTTTTTCCTCAGCTAATATCTTCTTCCTCTGTTCATGAAGTTGAGCGCACGAAGGAGAACCGGAATGGAGACACTTAAAGGCCATAGGAGGGACAACTGAATACACACCCGCGGAGATTGGATCTCTACCTGCAATGGTAACTTCTGTCATTGAGACGGGAAACCCAAGTTAACTGATAGAAGTCATCACCATCAGACAGTTGGGAAACAGACTTCTCGATTAAGAATAACCAAAGAAAATAAGGAAGAAATATTAATATATCTGAAGATTAATGATATATCACACTATAGCATAAGGAAAATAGATCGAAATTACGAGATGATAAAATGTTCAATGGAGTGAAGTGGATAAGACCCAATTCAAAACTTGCCGAGGAATTAAGATATTCTTCCATAAATCTGTTTAATACTATACCGGAAAGAAGCTCAGACCGAAATAGGGCTAAGCTTTATGATCGCTACCGTATTAAAGTATCTGAGCAAATTTTGTCGAGAGCAGACGAAATAATGGATGCGCTAACAGAACTTGTTAAAGATTTCCCGGATGAAAAAGAGATTAAAAAATCTGGAGATCTGCTTAAAGAAGTTCTGAAGACCACAGAAGACGAAGACTTAATGGAGAGGATTGCCAGTCTTGAAGGTACACTGACCCAGCAGGAAAAGAATGCGGTATTTCGTGATGAACTTAATAAACTCAAGAAATCCCTGGAATCTGTGATGAAAGAGTTAGTTAAAATTAACTGGGCAGAAGTTACAGAAGCTGATTCTGAGAAACTTTATGCATTATCAGAAACGATTTCCACATCAAATTCCATAATTGATTCCTTGATTACACAGTTATCCATTAACAGTGGTGCCGATATTAAGCAGGGAATGTCGATCCTGTTATATTTAGTGCTTAGAGCTAATGCTTATCTCTTAGGAAAAATTTCAAGCGAATCACTAACCAGTACAATATCTGCAATTCAGTCATACGCATATACAAATGCAACGTATCTTTCAACTATAGTCATTGACATGACCATTGATCAATATATGGCACTTTAGCCTTATGGGAAGGATAAAACAATTATTGACAATTTCTAAAAACCCATGAAAACTGATTTGTTATGATCGTTCACATGATTGAAAATCAGCCATATTACGAATTTCTCAGAGTTAAACGGATTTTGATATTTGCACGAAACTTGGATTTATAGAAATCCTCTATTGTGAATAAATCAGTTATGGAAGCGGACATAGCCAAACAAATGAGGGCTACAAGGTTATGACAAAGACTATAAACAGATCATTCCCCCCGGTTGAGAGTTGTTATATGTCACATATAGTTGCCGATAATTATTATATATTGTTATAACATTCTAAGTCTGTGGTGCATACAACTATACAGGTGTCTAAAGAGACCAGAGAGAAACTCAAGAATATAGGCAGTAAAGGAC
This sequence comes from Thermoplasmata archaeon, assembly GCA_021790415.1. The sequence goes on from JAJYDZ010000068.1 coordinate 5,639, forward strand.
AGACGTATGACGAAATAATTGAAAAGCTTCTTGAAATTCGCCAGAAAGTAATGTTTTTCAATGAGCTTGATAGAATATCCGATAGCGAGGAATTCCTACCGCTTGACCGGATTTGAAGTGCTGGTTTCCCAGACCGCTGCCAAAGAGCTGAAGGCATTAGAGGGAAATTTGCAAGCGAGAATAAAGGAAAAACTGAGGGAGCTTGCACAAGACCCCGGCAATAGATCAGGCAGGCTGGATGTAAAGAAACTCTCGTCAACGAGAAGAAATTATTACAGGCTAAGGGTGGGAGAATATAGAATTATTTTTTTTACGGAAGAAATGGGAATTAAAGTCGTGAGAATTGCCAACAGATCCGACGTCTATTCTTGGTTAGACTAGCCTCTCTCAAACGGATTCGATGAAAATATTCCCTTAAAACTTTAATCAGATTCCGACCGACATCCCCTTCAGAATTAAGTTCAGAGGCCACCAAATACCTCTGCGACTTCGGCCAGCTTAGTGAAACCAGTCTCCGGGATCCTGATGCCAGTCCATGATTCACCATGCAGCTCGTCCGATATTGAGAATACTGCGGCAGATTCCACATTCCTTCTCACAGAAACTGCAAAAACAGAGGCTGCTTCCATCTCGACCGTTATGACTCCTCTCCTCCTGAATTCCGAGATCTCTTCTATTGTTTCCATGTAAGGGGCATCTGTTGTCCAACTCGGACCAGATAGTGTTATCATACCTTTCTTTTTTAGTGCTTCGAGCAGTGACCGCGTCAGCGGTTTCGAAGGATAGGCATAGGTTGAAGGCCTAATGTAATGATATGAGGTACCCTCGTCTCTCACAGCCTTGGTGCACAGGACGATATCATTGAAGTTTGCCCTGGTGCTAATGGAACCTGCTGTTCCAAGAATGAGAAACTTTCTAACTCCAAGAGAAACAAGTTCCTCAACGGTGGCGACTGCAAGGGGAGCGCCTGGAGGAATTCGGATCACAATCAAGTTTCTCTCAGCGTTTACGGATTCCTGATAGAAACCATCGTAGGGATACCTTATTTCCTCCGTTCTTAGCCTTTCCTGAAGTTTATCGTAAAGAGGTTTTGAAAACACCATGACACAACTTTCTGGGAGACTCTTCAGATCGCCCGGGCTGATTCTCATGGAATCCTCTGCCGTGAACTTTGGAGTATGACGAACCTTGTTTGGAACCTTGGGCAAATACCTGTTCAGCACAGACATTCATCCGCACCCACTACTAAAGAGTTTTTCTAAATAAGACATTGAATGCTAAGGAGTTCAGATTTCTATGAAAATGAAAAGATTTAGAGCATAAAATTACAAGAAAATCTAAGCCACAGGCTGGAACGATTGCTCAGATTTGACTGTTTTTGTCGGAAAGAATGATTCAGGGAAATCTTCAATTTTTAGAGACACTTCTAAACTTGACCCTTCAGACGGAGAGAAGCATGACGATCTAAAAGAGCTCCCAAGACACCGATACATCAGCGACTTCAAGACGCGGGATTGGCCGATAAGGGTCTGCTTGCCGGAGTTCTCGGCTATATCAACACCCTGAAAAGCGAAAATTTCCTCATTTTCCCGTTTCCCAGTCACTGTCCATTCGGTTTGAAGTCCCTCTTCCACAACCTTAGTGCTCAAGACATGCTGCATGCTCTCCCGCGTCCGTAAACTCGGAAGGCTTAGCATGAAAGATAGTTTACCTTCCTGTAGATAGGAAATCAAACCCATGGAAATTCCACCTTCACCCTGTGAAATGAGAAATTCCCCGCGAAATCTGTGAGAGGAGTTCACAGAATATCTTAAGGTGAACTATTTTTTAAGTTATCTATCTTCGCAATACATTTATCCAGTTCCCTAGCCAGTTCCTCATAATTGCTCAGGCATCTGATCCTTGTATTCAGAATATCTGCATATATGTCTCCTCTCATTTCGTGAAAATGAAGAATATTTTTTCCCCTGTAATAAAAATGAAATGGGGACTTCTCCTTTATTCCCTTAATCTGCCTGAGATGATTGGAGATATGTATAGAAATCCCATTGAGTTGTTCCGGTCTGGCATGCTTCATAAGA
>JAJYDZ010000069.1 GCA_021790415.1 Thermoplasmata archaeon
AATGAGTTCCTTTTTATCCTGAGGGATATCACCATAGAATAGATACCATTCCTCTTTTAATCCTGAGCTTATTCTGGTCTGGATAAGACATGACCCAAAGGTGAGGTTTTGGTATTGGTCTACAGTAGTTTCGGTGTCAAAAATCAACCTGATATTAGTTTCGTGGTCTTCTTGGTATTTTCCTTTATCCTTGTGGATGTTGTTGGTATAAGCTCTAACGAAAATGTCTGTCACAGTATCACCTTGAATGAAGCTGTAAGATTTTCTGCGATTAGTCTGTAAATTTCAATTTCTGTTTTTAAGTATTTAAGCTCGAAAATATCAATTAGACCTCTCTCAAAAAATGTGTCAGGATTGTTGTAATCCCATAACCTCTGATTGTCTGTGAGGGTCTTGTGACACTTAACGCAAACGGTAATGACTTCATTTCCGTATTTCTTCCCTCTAATGTGATGTACTTCCAGTTTCTTATCAGAATGACCGCAAATTTCGCAATAATTTAGCTTGGGTCTGTCAGGATTCTCTTTGATATCTGTTATCCAAGCCTGAGCATCTTCAAATTCCCTATTCTCGATATCCTTAGCTTTGAACAAAGCATCAAATATTTCACTGGATAGGGAAATTTGGGATATCATATCTTGTAAAGCTCGTAGAATTCAGGTTCTTCCAGAGCTTCCATTATCTCTATCAATTTATTAGGGTCAATTTCAAAGTAATGCAAATTGCCTTTAGCATCTTTTATAGGCTTATTGAATTCCTCAAGAATATCAGTATTTCCAGTTGTAAGGAATTGCTTAACTGCATTGTTGTATTTCCCAATATTAGAAGCTGTTCTAGAATCCCTTACCTCAATCCATTCTTGCTTACCATTCTCGTAAATGCTCATTACTCTTGAGATACGGTCTTGTAATTTGGCAATCCATTTCCCTTTTAGCTTTTTGAATGCATTCGTGTTTTTCACTACTGTTTTTGGTGACGTGTGCAATTCCCTAGAAGCCTTTGTTAAACTCTGACCATTTCTTTTGACCTTAGATAGGGCTTCGAGACCTCTTTCCCTTGTTGACAGCTCTCTTTTGTTTAATGATGACCATGACCTTTTGTAAATAGGTATTTCCTTCAGTTGAGAGACTGGTTTCTTACCTTTAGAAGCATGACCTCTAAGTTGTGATAAGGTAGCATTAGGAAATCTTGAATGACCTTTAATTACCCTCTTGACGTATGGCTTGGTCACGTCTTGTGATTTAAGCCAATCTTCATACGTTTTGTAATCTAGCGAGAATTTACTCTTCCGTATAGCCATCCGCATCCCTCTTTATCCATACCTTGCCACAGTGTTGGCATTTGTAAACAGACTTATTTTGCTGTGAGTTTAATAGAATAACATCAAAAGAACCGCATCGGTAACATACCAATTCGGAATTGGGCTTAGAAGATTCTTTCCATTCCATTCTTATCCATCCCTTTCAATTTCGAAGAATCATTTGCCTTCATTTTCTATCCCTCTTTTTCTTCTACACATGATGTGTGGGCGTAGTTTTTGTATTTATATTTCATGTCCTTATATATCGGGTCATCATCGTTTTCCTCGATTGTCATAGGCTTTCCGCATACCGAACATGGCAAGTGAATCTGGTTTTGTTTGTCATCCAGTTCCTTTACTCTATTTTGCAGAGAATCAATCTCAGAATCGTATTTCAGACCCTTTCTCAATAACTGTATGGCACCTTCGCTTCTGGTTTCTATCCCCTTATTTTTCTGGTAAGCGTTTATCTCGCTTTCCAAATCGGCATTAATAGACACTGTGTATATTTTCCTCATTTTTGTCTCACCACTGAGGAATAAACAGCACCACAATCTGATTTCAGACTGTATTAGCCGTTGTACTCTTCATATATCATAAAAATAACTATTATTTACTCTCATTTTGTCTCACCACTGAGGAATATACGGTATCGCAACCTGATTTCAGACTATTTTATCAGATAATTTTATTCGTAGTACTCCCCTTAGCATCTTGAAAATATCAATATTATAAATATTAAGCTATTGAAATATTAATGGGAAAGAGGTTAATTCAAACATTAACATCTGTTGGTCTTCTTACTGTTAATTGTTAATCGGGGTAATTCTCTGTAAAAAGACCGTTATACATACTGTTATACACACTGTTACACAGAGTGTTAATAGTTAATTGATGTTCTACAGAATTTGAAAAATGGCTATTAATCCGTTAATCAATTAATCCATAAATTAATGACAAAGAGAAGGGTAATGAATCAGACCGTTAATCAGGTTAATTCTATTAATCCAGAGGGGCATTAACCTTAAGGAATCTAGTTTTTCTAGCAAAGATTTAGACTTGCAAAGAGAGAAATTAATTAATGATGTGGAATAACAAAGGAAAATACTAGCGAAATGAGTATTAATATTAAGAAGGATGGCATTAATACTTAACGTCCGTTAATCTCGTTACCGTTAATCGTTAAGAAATGTTTTTATACATATCTATAGTGTTTACTTATGATTAGATTGAACATTCTCCTAGATGAGGACACACACAAGAAATTTAAAGCCAAGTGTGCCTTGGACGGCATCACAATGACTGATTTTCTCCAAAATAAGATAAAAGAATACGTGAGGAAAAAATGAACCCATTGCTAATCTCTGGTTATGGCATCAGTATTACAGTGAATAGAGCTTGTCTAACAATCACCAATGCACACAGTGAGACAGAGAATTATGAATTCAGACCTCACAAGATACCTTACGATTCCGTTATATTAGACGGTCATTACGGTTCCATTTCCTTGGAAGCGTTATACTGGTTATCGAAACATGATGTTTCAATATCACTGATAAACTGGAATGGAAATATGCTCTATACAGCAATGCCAAAGGAAACGAATAATGCTGAATTGAAGATAAAACAGTACGAGCATTATCTAGATAGTAAAAAGCGATTGTTCATAGCAAATCAGATAGTGAAACAAAAGGTCAAATCGTCTATAGTATTGTTAAAACAGCTTTCGAACTTCTACGACATCGATTTCAAAACGATTGATAGGGAAACAGAAAGATACGATTCCGTTTCGATAAGCGATACGATGATGTATGAAGGCAGAATAGCATCTGCTTACTGGTCTTGTCTATCGAGAATATTCAATGATTTAGCCCCAGATTTCCGTTTCGAAACGAGGAAAAACCTTTCGTACTCTTGGAATACGAATGCTTCCGATGAGATAAACGCCCTTTTGAACTATGGGTACGCCATTTTAGAATCGATGATAAGAAGGACGATAAATTCGATAGGTCTTGACCCTTCCATAGGTTATTTGCATGAAATAGCACATTCTAAGCATCCTCTTGTCTATGATTTGCAAGAGCTGTTTCGTTATGTCGTAGACCATTCAGTTATCGAACTACTGGAAACGAAGCTAAAGAAAAGCGATTTTATCGTAACGGAGAATTACCACATTCGTTTGAGACCTAAAACGGCAAAGCTTCTTATTGAGAAAATCAAGTACAATTTCAACAAACGGTATCAATTCAAAAGCAAACAATATACCTTAGATAACATCCTCTATGAGAACGTCAGGACTCTGAGCAATTACATCTCTGGAAAATCAAAGGTATTGGATTTCAACATACCTGAAATGAGGATTGAAAGGGTAGACAATAAAGAGGTAAGGTCAAGGATAGTGTCGATAGACCCTCAAAAGAGGAAAGAGTTAGGAATAAACAAATCTACCCTCTGGTATCAACAAAAGAAGATTAAAGAGGGGAAAGAGATTAAAGTTTATAAGAAGACAATAGTGAAGATTGAATGACAAATCCTTCGCAATTATTGGCTCTGCCTTTTAAGAGACCTTATGAGAAGGATACAAAATTGTTTAAGTTCGCAAATCACCATTTTTATACAGACGTTCCAAATGAATTAATTATGAAAGCGTATTCTGAAATATTAGAGAAATGTGATGCTTTACCCTTAGACAAAGCTATCCAATGTGCCAAAGGTCTCATAAAGGAATTTAACGATTCAAGCATTGAAGAATTCAGAGAATTAAGCAAAAAATTAGGAACTACAATGAAACCATTTGTAAGGCTTAATGTTTACAAAAGCGAGAGCAGTAAAAAGCCGATTCTCTTTCAGTATTATCTCAATAAAAAAGCATTATTAGATTTCGTAGAGTGGTTTTCATCTTCGGATACCGTAACGCTATATGAAAAATATAACTATATACATCAAACTAAGTTTTATGGGGATGAGTTGTCTTCTGCTACTTTATTTTCATTTTTCCCCCAGAATTATGTAACTTCGAACAGTAAGATGGGAATCTTTCGAACTTCTTTCAGCACATCTATTGCTAATGACAAGGGATATACTCTTGATGTTTTAGATGGACTTCTTAGTAATATAAATAGACAAAAGACAAAAATCAAAAAAGTCTACTCAACGTCTGCTACCTTGAGGTTCATTCCCGAAATTATATCTGGGATATACACCTTAAGAAGTCTAATAGAGAACGGATATATTTCCGCTTGCTATAGAGAAATGCGTAACCTGACTGAAAGGCTCTCTTGGTTTATTCTTGACGACTATCTCTCTGCAAATTCGTTTGGATACTGGAAAATGATGTCAAGAGAAATACCCTCAATGCTGTTGAACGTAAATCCACAATGGCGTGAAAAGAGAACAGAGCAGTTAATAGGGCGTGATGACCTAATACCAAAAGAAATTCAGCTAACTTCCAAGCTTAAATCAAAAATTGAGAAAGAACTAATTGCCAAAATGTCTATTGAGATGTATATTACGCTCTACGGTAAGCCAACTAATAGCATAATGGAAGATAAAGAAGGTAATGTCTTTATTCCTTATATCGAAAAGAATCTTATAAACAAAGGAATCAAAGAAGTTTTTGAATGCCTAAAAAATCTTAAATTCAATAACTCTACAGATGCCACCGAGGTCGAAAAATTTAAATTGTATATGGAGAGTAAATGGGAACAATACTCATACGGCATTCCTAAGTTTCCCACCTCAAATTTCATATTTCAGTTTTTGAAAAGTGTATTCGGGGGAGATGATTGGAGAGCAGTTCGCTCAATTTGGGATAGATATAGCCTGTTCGTCCACCCTTACCTTCCAACTTTACAAATCCTTCCAAACTTTTCTATGATGGAATATAAGGTACTAAAACACGAAATCCCAACTTTCGAGTCTGTAATTAAATTAGAAATAAATTCGCTATCTAAATATTTTCAGAAATTACGGAGAGAGTATGACAACTGATGTTAAGCTAGGAATAGATTTTGAAAGGATTAAAGAACTTATATTGGAATGTTTATAAAAGAGCGAACAAAGATGGCTTCCCACCCTCATTTCTTTGGAAATTTTCGTTCAAATTTGGTTCCTTTAACTTCGAAAATAAATAGGTTAGACTTCGGAGTAATTACAGGATATTTCTGATAAGTACCATCATCTTTGACCTTGTGACTTTTGTATCTTTCGAGAACCTCTTGTGTTATGCGTTCAGATGTAAAAAAGTATGATGTCATTCTTGTTTTTCCTCTATGCTTTTCCTCTATTTTGCTTGAGAATTTATCATACAAGCCAATAGTATTCGTTATCCATTTATCTACGTCTTCTTTGAGTGCTGTCCTGTCCTTGCATTCGGCGATAATAACAGGTAACATATTATCGTCAAAGCCAACGATGTCTACTTCTCCGATGCCATGAAAATCGTGGTCTGTTTCCAATTTTTCGACCTCTTCAGTGCCTAAAAGGTAGTTGGCACACAAATATTCAAAATTTCTTCCTGACCTATCCATTTTACCTTCAACAAATATGTCATATGCTTTCTGAAGGAAGGTGTCGCTCATGTTTTCATACAGACTTTGCTTTGACCCCTCAGGCTCTTTTTCGTGAAGTTTGTTGGCTATTACAGAAAGAACTTCCTTCTGTATCTTTCTCTTCATCAGGTCTAATATTTTCTTTTCTCTTGAGATAGTGACTTTTGTTTCTTCTACAAACTGAGAATTTGACGATTTTTCTTTAATCTTTTCGTGTATGTGAATGTCTCTTTCTATTTCACGCTCTGAATACTCCTTGCTATACTTTTTGATTTTTTCAGCGGTTAATACACCATCTAAAAATTTTATCATATCTTCTTTCTCATAATTTTTTGGAATTACCTTCATGCCTTCTTTCCTGACAAGTTCTCTCAACTCGTCTTCATTGAGTTCTTCCAGAAATCCAGAATGAGACATTAATATAAAATAGATTTACCAATATTAATAGATTACCAAGAACTAATTCCAGAAAAACAGTAGTTACTTAGAAAAAGTATGTTTCTCGTAGTAACGACCAACACATTGGCAAGGAATCAAACAATATTGACGAATCTCAGGTTATAGGAATAGGTGAGGATTCTTACCTTGAGTATGAGAACCTAAGGGAATTCTATGAATGGATATTGGCATTGAAGCCTAAGGATGTGAGGGATAAGGGGATATCAGGTCTGACCTCAAGCTATATAGTTAATAACAGAAAACTGAAAATCTGAAAACAAAAATTTCCAGTTCGAAACTCCGTGAACCTGACAGTCATTCCTCCCTGAAAAAGAAGTTGAAAAGCTGAAAAATAGCAAAGAATGACACAATCGATATCTAGAACAAGACAATGTCAATTGACCCTGAAGAACGGAAAAATTGAAATGAACAAATCAAATCTACATTGTGGTATCAACAAAAGAAGATTAAAGAGGGTAAAGAGATTAAAGTCTATAGAAAGACAAGGGTGAAGATTGGATGAATTGCTTATATAATAACTCAAATAAGATTCAATTTTGCCGTAACACTTTGAATGTCTGTTACTCAAGTATCCAACATCGGAACTCTGTAAATATCATCTCTGAATTTCAAAATGAGCAATCTGAAACTTATGTCTTCTTTCAATTCTATGGAGAGTTCAAGCCTCAAATCGAAAAGATGTGGATACTAGACCGTAATCCTCAGGACTGGAACTTTTCTCCGTTTTGCTACAACTCAGACCAAGGTCATAATTGGGGAGACGAGCCTATTTTTGACCTATGTTCCATAGGGTCAATAATTTTTAACACCTTCTTAGCAATAGCTAACACGAAAGGGCTTAACGACTCCAAACTGTGGGATTATGAAGTATTATGTGGTTTCAGTTGGGGTATGATGTCTAATGATGGCATCAAAATTCAAAGGATTCCAATAAAGGGCCTCAGGAAAGAACGGGTAGAGTTTCTTATGCAATTGCTTGAGATATATTACCCAAATTGTAGTTTTAAGCTAAGTGAGGATTGCTGGTGTAATTTTCTATGATTAAAACCATCCGTGTATCAAATAATTTATAAATGACTGAAACAATAAAGGATAGGTGTTTTATTGGCTTCTTTTTATTCCAATGGAAAATCAGGGAGCATCAATACTGGGACAATCTCAGAACTTGTAAATATGTATAATGGTCTCAAACAATCGGGTGAAATCAAAAGGTACAACGAGGAATCAACAAAGAAGGATTTCATATTGCCTTTGTTTGAAGCGTTAGGTTGGAACGTCTACAACAAAGGAAATAAAGACAGTTCGGTGAGTGCTGAAGAAACAATCTCAAAGAAGAGAGTGGATTATGGATTCAGGATTAACGGAATACCTAAGTTTTTCCTTGAAGCCAAATCAC
>JAJYDZ010000070.1 GCA_021790415.1 Thermoplasmata archaeon
CTTTCTTTATGGGATCACGCGTATCTATGGATTTCGATGATTCTAAGGGCATTGAAATGTAAATTTGTTCTTCTATATATAGTTAACTATTATTCCAAATTTTGATTGAAATAAAAAGGCCGAAAGGTTTCTACATCTTTCATACATTGATTTATCATGCATATTGCACATTGAAGGATCATAGGTTAAATTCCACTGTGAATTAACAAATTGTTAATAATTGAATTAGTATGTATGATTTATGACAAAAGTATTGTTTGTTCTCACGAGTGGAAAGGAAACACCGGAAAAATCCAGAATGGCCCTTGTAATGGTTTCAAGACAGGTCAATGCCAAAAGATATGAAGATGTTAAAGTGTTATTATACGGAACTGCAGAAGAATACGTGGCTACTGGCGAGGGTCCTATTGCTGAGGCATTTGAAACAATAATAAAGAGCGGGGCGCTTGATTCCGCGTGCGTGGCTGTGGCAAAAATGTATAACGTCGATGAAAAACTAAAGTCGAAGGGAGTTGAACTGTTTCCATTTGGAGAAAGGCTTGCTAAGTTTGTCAACGACGGATATCAGGTAATAACCCTTTGATTTCAATCAGATTCAAAAAGGACTTCGTTGGAATCCAACCGAGCGGGAACTATTAAGGTGTAAGGTGTCAGATCTTCATGAATTGAGGGTAAACCCTTCAGGTCGGTGATGAGAATTTTCTCCCCTGGCTGGTTGATCCTTGAGGCTATAATGAGCTTCCTTCCATCAAGGGATTCGTCCTCTGCTTTTTCCATCATCTTTTTCAGAGATTCAGCAAGTTCTGCGGTTGAAATATTCCTTCCATCGAAAATATCTATGAGAGCAATTGTGTGCAAATTATTTTTAAGATTTACCAGAATTTTTGTCAGCGGGCTGACCGGGATAAAGTTAGTATATACCTTTGGAATTGATACAACCTGTCCAAACCTGTAAAATGAGAGGCCGCACTTAAATGGTATGCTGGATATGATTGAGGCATTTTCCCTTACTTCCACAGTTTCTCCGGTCTTTTCAAGACCTTTTATTAAAGATATGTGAGTTGTTGCAATGAATGGATCGCCGGGAACAAGAATTACTATATCTTCCCCATTTCTAAGTATGTGGGAATAGTCATCAACTTCCATCTTATCTCTGGTAAGGTGGATATATTCCTTGTGAAAAAATTGCTCAAATTCCTCCCGGAAATGTTCAGGCAAAAATGATGTGTAACCATCCAGATAGATATAATTTGACTTTTTCACTATATCTGATTCTTCCAGTGTAAAACTCCTGACACCCCTCATGCCAGTTCCTAGAATGAAGATGGTCACTCTTTCAGTTCCTCTTCTATTCTCACAAGCTCATTTAATTTCGCCAGTCTTTCCCCTCCGATTGTACCGGTTTTTATGTAAGATGATGAAAATGCAATTGAGAGATGTGCTATGAAATCATCAGTGGTCTCACCACTTCTGTGGGATATTACATTCTTCATTGAGGCTTCGGTTGCAGCTTTTACAGCTCTCCAGGTTTCTGTTAATGTACCGATCTGATTTACCTTTATGAGAACAGCATTTGTAGAGTGCATTTCTATTCCTTTCTCAATCCTTCTGGCATTTGTTGTATAAAGATCATCGCCGATGATAAGGGCCCTTGATCCAACAGAGGAAGTTATTAATGAAAAACCATCAAAATCTTCTTCGTCCATGGGGTCTTCAATAATTGTAAATCCTTTCTCCTTAACCATGGACTTTACAAAATCTATCTGCTGATCCCTTGAAAGTTTATGATTTCTATAGTTATATGACGATCCGTCAAAGAAATTAGATGCGGCAAGATCTGATCCCATGACCACATTGACCTTTTCCTCAGAGGATATTTCATTGCATGCTCTCTTCATTATATCCATTGCATCTTCATCACTTATGGATGCTACCCATGCTCTCTCGTCTCCAACACCAATACTTTGACCGGGGAGTTTTTCAGATAATAGTTTTCCAACTCTTTTATGAATTTTGGAATTCACCATTATTGCCTTGAGAAAGGATTCGGAACTGTTCGAAACAAGAAATTCCTGAATGGTGGTTCCATTTATTGCATGCTTTCCGCCACCGAGAACATTGCCCAAAGGCTTTGGAAGCTTTGCTCTGAAATTACCGCCAGCATACCTGTATAATGGAATGCCGATCTTATTTGCAACAGCCTTTGCACATCCAATGGAAAGTGCTGTTGAAAGGTTTCCACCAATCTCAGCAAAGTTTTCCGAGCCATCGATCTCCCTGAGAAGATCGTCAAAGCCTGATTGATTAAAAGCGTTAAATCCAATTAGCCTTTGCCTTACTCTTGCATAGAAATTCTCCACAGTTTCTTCAGGGGAGCCATTTCTGAAAGGTATTACTTCAGTTGCACCTGTGCTCGCTCCTGATGGCGCACCGCATGTACCCATAAAATTTCCTATTTTAACAGAGGCTTCAACAGTAGTATTGCCTCTTGAATCTAATATAACCCTCGCACTGCAGTCCGTAATTCTAAAGTCGTCGTTCATGTTAGTGATATCATTTCAAACAAAATAAAACTACTTTTTCTCCTTCAGGTTATTTTTATATCTTACGCAAAAGGATTGATAGTTCTTTTTATAATCTGTCCACTGTGATTTAAAATCATCATTTACCCTGGTAATTTCCTTTGCAGGAACACCCCCTACAATGGTATCCTCATTCACTGTCTGCCCTTTTTTAACAACAGAACCCTCTGCTACTACCGCCCATTTTCCAACTTTGGTAAAGTCTGTGACAACCGATTTCATTCCTATAACTGCATAGTCAGATATTTGGGCCGTATGAATGACGCATGAATGACCAAGCGTTACGTTCTCCCCGATTATTGTCCTTTCTCCTGGTCTCGCATGAATCACACAATTATCCTCCACAGCTGTTCCGTTTCCGATGATAATATCTCCGTAATCACCACGAATCACTGCCCCGGGTCCTACCCATACGTTTTCGCCAATGGTAACCCTACCAATGATCGTTGCGTTTTCAAAAATATAACAGCTCTCTGATAACTTCGGGACCCTTCCTTCAAATTCAAATATTGGCATGATCAGGTAATGTTTGTCTCCTTAAGTTTTTTAGCAATGCTTTCTACAACTTTCCATGATTGATCATATTTCATTATACCGCTCTGCACTGTGAGCCCTGCCACAATATTTCCGCATAGAACAGCAAAATCAATGTCATACTTATTGTAAAGAGCGGCGTAAAATCCCGCTCTGAAAGAGTCCCCGGCACCTATGGTATCTACCACTTTCTCTGCCTTAAGCGCCTTCACATCTATCTTTTTGTCACTGTGATAAAGCGTTGTACCTTTCGAACCTCTTGTTATTATGATATCAATGCCTGTGGCTGTCATTTCTGCAATATTAACATTAGAGAGATTCTGAATGATATTTATTTCATGCTCATTGCAAATTATGACATTTGCCACATCGAGGAACCTTTTTATTGCTGATGAATTGTATTTACTTCCAGCTTCTTGGCCCGGATCGAAGACAACTTTGCTGTGAGGGGTTGTTTCAATAAGTGCCAGATTCTTTTCAGGTATCCCGGTAGATGAATGTATATATTCATAGTTCTTCGCAGGAAAAATATAATCATCTGTTCCCATTGGGCCATCGGCCATAAAATATCTCTGATTGGCCCCATCCGTAACTGCATAACAATTTGGACCAAAATTGCCATCGACGATCCTGATAAATTCAGTATTAATTTTCCTTCTCTTCATTTCCTCTATATAGGAAGAGTGTGACTTTGCTGAAACTATGGATATTATATCAAAGGGAAAACCCAGTATAGATCCTATCAATGCAAAGTTGCCGGCTGTCCCGCCAAATGCCTCCATTGCCTCTGTTACAGGCGTTGAAACGAGATCGCCTAAGGCACTGACCCTCAGAACGATATCTATGTTGATATGACCAATAAATGCGAGAAATTCATTCTTCTTTTCTGGCTGCATAATCCACAAACTTGAATCTGAATAAATAATATTTGATCCTTTTAATGGGATCAAACATCAGACCTGCGCTTTTTAAATCAATGATATAATTATCTGGTTTGTTGCAGCTTTCCAAGTTTAACACCCACTCTGATGACGCCTATATGGGTTATTGCCTGCGGGTAGTTTCCTATCATATCAAAATTGTCCATATCAATCTCCTCCGAGAAAAGTTTAAGGTCGTTTGATAGCCCGAGGATGGTTTCATAAACTTTCCTGGCATCTTCTTCTCTGCCCATTTCAATGAGTGCTTCTGCGTACCAGAATGAAAGCAATAGGAATGGATTATCCTTGCAGGATAAACCATCGTCGTTAAGATATCTGGAAAACAGATATCTGTCATGCATGAGATTCTTCTCTACCATGGCTATTGTTCCCTTAACCCGTTCATCTGTTCCAGGAAGGAAGTCGAGCACTGGAATCCTGAGAAGAGATGCATCAACATCCCTGGATCCATAGTATTGAACAAATGAATTCAGACCCTTATCAAATCCATTTTTAAGCACATCTTCCTTGATCTTGTCCCTCTGGATTTCCCAGTCCTCGTACGGAAAGGAAAAATTTTGCATCTTTCCAATTTTAATTGCCCTGTCGATGCCCATCCAGCACATGATTTTTGAATATACATAATGCTTTTTTTCAGTCCTGAACTCCCAGATGCTTGAATCTGGTTCAGCCCATTTCTCTATTATTTTGTTTGTTGTTTCAATGATGAAGTTTCTCAGGAATGTGTTTATGTATCCCCCAGCATTGCACAGGTGATAAATGGCGTTTATTATGGATCCATATTGATCCAGTTGCAATTGATTTGATGCCAGATTGCCTATTCTTACTGGCTTTGAACCCATGTAACCTTCGTAATCCAGAGATTTTTCACTGATGTCGTCCTGTAAATTAATGGGATATATTGTCCTTATTTTACCTTCGTTTTCTATGATTTCCATTATATCATAGAGAAATTTTGTTGCATATTGGTGATACCCAAGAAATGATTGTGCTTCAATCACGTATGCGGTATCCCTTATCCATGAATACCGGTAATCCCAGTTTCGTTCTCCCCCAATGCATTCTGGCAAGCTTGTAGTTGGTGCTGCAACCATAAGTCCTGTGGGCTCATAAAACAGACCTCTTAGAGTTATGGCTGACCTCATTATTTCGTCTTTATATATACCATTATATGTACTCTGATCATGCCAGTTAGACCAAAATTCAATGGTCTTATTCAAAAGTTCCATGGTCCTGAAATCATCTATGACAATGTGATCCTTTAATCCGTAAGATATGACAAAAATTTCTGTGGAATTTTCCTTTAAGGTTAATTTCTGATTTAATCCTGGTTCATTCAAGGTTATTGGAACTGTACCCAGATATGAGATTACACGATTTCCAGAAGAAATGGTAAAACCTTTTTCATTCATCTCTTTTAATTTTCCCATATCATCATAATCTGCTCTCATTGTTACTTTTAATGAAACCTCAATGGGGTTTTCAAAAGATCTTAAAATTCTGTGAATTTCGGGAAACTTTATGTTCTCGTATTTTGTTTCCGGGAGAAAGTCGGTTATTTCCAAAATTTTTTTTCCATTCTTAAAGAATGAAGTTTTAAGCACAGGAGTCTTTTCAACATACTCCTGTTTTACAGTAATTCCATTGGTGTCGGTCGGACATAATTGAAAAAATGTGCCCTTCTTGCTGTCAAGAATACAATCAAATACAGGCGGAGATGAAAAAATTGGGAGACATGCCCAGGAGATCTTTCCGTTTGCAGCAACAAGTGCTGCAGAAGTATTGTTAGCTATCATTCCATGATGTCTGATCAGCGGAAATCCATTCACTTCGATATTCCTAATATCAATCCCTTGACTCATTAATCAATAACCTGCCATTTTATCTAAGTGTTATGATCTGAAATTGAAAAAGATTTTTAATGTGGGAGACTATTTGCCTTTACCCGGCTTAGCTCAGTTGGTAGAGCGGCGGACTGTAGAGGGAACACGGGGTGAAACCGCCGTAATCCGCAGGTCTCTGGTTCGAATCCGGAAGCCGGGATATAAAATTTGGTGTAGTTGTTATAATACACTTTGGTAAATGGAGTTTTTTGCGTGTAAGTAAAGGAGGAACTATCTGAAATTGACCCAAATTGAGATTCTTTTGAAAACTTCCTCGAATGGTGGCAGTTCTCCAAGAACTATTTGTTTCATTTCTCTGGAAAAAGATTCTTCTCGTTCTTTCAAATTGGTTAGAAATAATGACTTGTTGAATGCCAATCCGTAAAAGCTTATCTTTTGATTAATAAGGTCTACGTCAAATTTTATATTTTTCCTCCCTATAAGATAGTATAGATCGAAAATATCCCTAGCTTTTTTCCTGGTCAATATTGCCCTGACTTTTTCTGCGCCAACTTCGTCAAGGTTCATTCCAAGTAAATTCTTAATAGGAAGATCATACTGAGGAAAATCCAGTTTTAGAGGAATCTTAGGCAAAAGTATTGTTTCTCTTCCGCTTGCCTCTACATATATAACACAACTGTCCCTTTGGGAAGTGTTTAATGGACCATTAATCATGAACCTTGCTGAAATCCCCGTTTCCTCATTCTTTATATTCTTCAATTTGTTAGAAAAGCCATAAAGATTAAGGGATTTTGAAACAAATTCTGGGAGATCCTTTTTTATATTCCCCGTTATGGTAAAATCTAAGTCTTCCGAAAATCTATTAAGACCATGAAAAAACCAGAGATAAGTACCACCTTTGAAAACTAATGGTAAATCAGACAAAGAGGAGAGTAAAACACTCTGTAGATAGTGCTTTTCCTGTTGCCATGGTCTTAAACCTGAAACTTTTGCCATTTCTCTGATTGATTTCGCACCTATCATTGAAATACCTCTAACATCTTTTTCTTACCCTTTCCAATGAATTTAAGAAAAAGGGGCCTTAGTTTTTTGTACTCACTCGTTCTTCCTAACTCCAAAACATCATCTAATGTGAACAGTTTAAGGTAATAGCCATCAAGCAGTGCCTTTTCCCTGGTTGCAACGAAACAGTAACTGCCGGAGACTTTGTGACGCTCAAATCCAAACATAAGGCCGGGGTTTATTTTATGATATTCCAAGCCCAGTTCATGATATGTAATTGAATTTACCGGGGTTACTGACTGTATATAACGGGGAACTTGTTGAATAACATTATGAAACAATAACGCAGAGTCAAGAGAAATATATGATGGCTCAACTAGTTGTGAAGCTATGACAAAATCATCTTCGACAAATGATATTTTTCCTCTGATAAGTCTTATTGCCAGTTTCTTTTGAACCAATCTCGACAAATAAACTGCAGCAACATTTCTATCTTTATTTATGAGGTGTGCTAGTTGGGAAGTATTGTATACTGCCCGTCCACTAGAAAGAGCAGAATCTCTTATTTTATAAAGCGAAGAAACTTCATTCATTGTCATCCTCAATTAACAAATCTGTTAATGTACAATGATGATACTCTACTTTAAAGTTTCTACCAATGGTATTTCGTAATCATTGCCTTATTGAATTTATATTAAAATCATTAAGGTTTTCAGACCCATAAGATAAAACAGCAGTTATTGCGATATCTGGAATATTAGACTCTTCTGTGA